>DATJWU010000095.1:0-2385 GCA_035501055.1 Thermodesulfovibrionales bacterium | reverse complement strand
AAAGGTGACGTGCTTGGAGTCGATCTGAATATCCTCGGGATGTTGTTCTATTCCCTGCTGCTTGTTTCCGCGCTGCTTTACCGGAAAATCTACCATGAGGACTGGTTACTGAAGGCGATCGCGGCGGTAGTCTCAATCGGTGTAGGGGGAGAATTGATCCTCATAAAGTTTCAGGTCCAGAACAACACCTATTGCCCGAAATGTCTCATCTCGGGCTTCTTCTTTCTGGTGCTGTTTTTTGTTGTGGCCCGGCACATGAAAAAATGGATTGTGGTCCTCCTGATACTCCTCGGCCTTCTTTTCACCTCGGCCACCTTCAACGGCTCTGTGATCCCTTCCTATGCGGATGAGCTCTATCCCCAGTTCGGCAACGACAAGGCCCGGATCACGCTTATCGTTTATTCGGATTACCTCTGTCCGATGTGCGCGAGGGTGGATGAGCAGATCAATCAGAGCCTGAAAAAGATGAAAGACAGGGCGAGAATACTTTTTGTCGATGTGCCGGTGCATTCGGGTTCTCTCGAATATGCCGAGGTCTTCGCCTATGCGTGGTTTGGATCAGGAAACGACCTGGACACCGCCATAAAGGTCAGGGACCTGCTCTTCGATGCGGCGAAGGCGAAGACGGACCAGGCGGGCGTCCTCGATCTTCTCAAGAAAAGAGCGATCTCCTTTAAGGCAGACAAGGAGAGGGCGAGGGATCTTTTCCGCAGTTTTTACAACGCCTCGATAAAGACAGACGGGGTGACTGCAACTCCCACGCTCGTGGTCGTAAGAGATACGGCGAGGAAGAAGTATGTGGGGGACAAAGAGATCCTTAAGGCCCTGGAAGAACTTTCCGCTCCTTAGGCAGAATCCTTTTCCCCTTCTTCTCTTCTTTCACCAAACACTTCAAGCTCGACATAGGGAGCATCGGGGTCTTTTTGAACCGGTCGACCTAAAGCCCTGACCTCATCACCGCATTGAAGCGCCGCAACGCCGCCTTCGACCAATCGTATGATGTCGAGCGACGTCGACCTGTAATAGGAGTCACTGCCGCAGACCGGACATTTGATCTTTATCATAGCCTTGAGGGTGCAACATCCTTTATGCAGCAGGTGTGGATCAAAGCCTTGTACAATGGCGCAAAAGAATACGACTCATAGAGAGGCGGGTGTGCTGAAGAACCTTTTATAACGATACCACCAGCACCTTCGTTTATCTTGAACCGGTCAAAGGCTGAAGGCACCACCGGTGTATTCCCGTTGACCCTACCGCTTTCGCTATCGAATCGCATTATAGAAGGTTTTGAAGCATGCCCGCCTCTCCTCTCTCTCATGCAACGGGAATGTTCATTCGTTTTCAATCTTCAGGTCCTTAAAGTCCCACCACAACAATCAGAAGCTGTTTAGTGCGTCGATGAGACTCCTCAGTCTTCCAAAACTCTTTCGGTCGAAATCAATGAGAAGTCTCGGGATATGAGCTATCTCGGGCTCGTCGGCCTCGGCCGGCAGAGGACCTGAAAGGCGCATCTCACCCTGCGGGACGAGTATATCGGAGAAGCTCTCCCTGAGCGTCTTCAGAGATTCCCTGTCTATGGGCGAGCCGAGTCTGATGACCAACCGCCCGTCGACGTATCTCAGGCTGTGATACCGATGATAAAAACGCCGGATTATTTCCACCACATCCTCAACCGAATCGACAAGCGTAAAGAAGAAGAAATCAGAATCGCTGATATACCCCTCCGCGAGAAGCTTCTCATGGAAAAACCTGATATAGTCCGACCAGTACGTGCCGCCGGGTTCATCGACAAGGATGAGCGGTATGGGATCTCTCTTTCCGGTCTGGACAAGCGTGAGGGTTTCCATCGCCTCGTCAAGGGTGCCGAACCCGCCGGGGAAAAGTACGATCGCGTGGGCCTCTTTGATGAATGCGATCTTCCTGTTGAAAAAGTATTTGTAGAGGATAAGACGCGGGTTCCCCTCGAGCACCGGGTTTGCCCTCTGTTCGAAGGGAAGCCGGATATTTACTCCAAACGAGTGTTCCGGCCCCGCGCCTTCGTTCACCGCCTGCATGATGCCGGGCCCTCCGCCGGTAATCACCATATAACCCGCCCCGGCAAGGTTCTTTCCGAGGAGGCGCGCCATTTGATAAACGGGCTCCTCAGGACAGGTCCTCGCCGAGCCGAATACCGTCACCTTCCTTATGGCCTTATAAGGGCCGAATATCTTGGAGGTGAACCGCATTTCCTTCATCGTGGAATTCATCAGCTTAAGGTCCGCCTTGTCTTCCTTCTCTTCCTGACCGGCCTTCAGCGCCGTAAGGATAATCTCCCTTACCAGGTCTGCATTCGCAATCCCCCCCGCAAGGCTGATCAACTGATCTATCGCCGCGTCCATCGGGCCG
>DATJWU010000094.1:0-3579 GCA_035501055.1 Thermodesulfovibrionales bacterium | reverse complement strand
CAATGTCGATCCCTTTTGCGGAGAGATACTTCTTCATCCTGTCGACCTGTATCCCGACGATCTGCTTGAGAAGGTCCTTCGAAAGGGGATTGAAAATGATAATCTCGTCGACTCTGTTGAGAAACTCGGGTTTGAAGAACGCCTTGAGATCATCGGAAATCTTCTCTTTCAGGATCTCCTGGGTTGTCTTGCCCCAGTGCGCCCCTGGTCTCTTCGTCTGCTCCGTCAGGAGCTCCTGGATATGCGCGCTCCCGATGTTCGAGGTCATGATAATGACGGCGTTTCTGAAATCGACGGTCCTCCCGTGGCCGTCGGTAAGTCGTCCGTCGTCAAGGACCTGGAGCAGAAGGTTGAAGACTTCAGGGTGGGCCTTTTCGATCTCGTCAAAGAGTATTACCGAGTAGGGCCGTCTCCTTACCGCTTCGGTAAGCTGGCCTCCCTCCTCATAACCGACGTAGCCGGGCGGGGCCCCGATAAGTCTCGAGACGGTATGCCTCTCCTGATATTCGGACATGTCGATCCTCTGCATCGCTTCCTCGTCGTCGAAGAGAAACTCTGCGAGCGCTTTTGCGAGTTCCGTCTTGCCGACGCCGGTCGGACCGAGGAAGATAAAGGAACCGATAGGCCTGTTGATGTCCTGTATGCCGGCCCGTGCGCGACGCACCGCATTTGCCACTGCGGTGATCGCTTCATCCTGGCCGACTACCCGCTGCCTCAACCGTTCTTCCATGTGGAGGAGCTTCTGGATCTCGCCTTCAAGCATCCTCGACACCGGTACCCCGGTCCATTTCGAGACGACTTCGGCGACATCCTCTTCGTCGACTTCCTCCTTCAGCAGCTTTCTTCGGGACTGCGCCTGCGAGAGCCTCCCGGTTTCATCCTCGAGGGATTTCTGAAGTTCGAGCAATCTGCCGTACCGCAACTCGGCGGCCTTCGAAAGATCGCCTTCACGCTCCGCCTTTTCCGAATCTATCTTTGTCTTTTCCGTCTGCTCTTTGATGTCGCGAATCCGGGCGATGATTTCTTTTTCGCTCAGCCACTGGGCCCTGAGTTCATTCCTTTTCTCTCTGAGTTCAGCCGTCTCTTTTCCTATCTTCCCGAGCTTCTCCTTCGCGTCCTTTGAGCTGTCCTTCATCAATGCCTGTTTTTCGATCTCGTACTGCCTCAGCTTCCTCTCTATCTCGTCGAGTTCGGCAGGCATAGAGTCTATCTCCATCCGCAATTTTGACGCCGATTCATCAATCAGGTCTATGGCCTTGTCGGGCAGGAACCGGTCGGTGATATACCGGTTCGAGAGTACTGCGGCGGATATCAGGGCCGAGTCCTTGATTTTTACGCCGTGGTGGACTTCATACCGTTCTTTCAGTCCCCGCAGGATCGAGATGGTGTCCTCAACCGTCGGCTCCTTTATGAGGACGGGCTGGAATCTCCTTTCAAGGGCGGGATCTTTTTCTATATGTTTCCGGTACTCGTCAAGGGTGGTTGCGCCGACACACCTCAAATCGCCCCGTGCCAGGGCCGGCTTCAGCATGTTCGAGGCATCAATCGCACCCTCGGCCGCACCCGCCCCCACAAGGGTATGCAGTTCATCGATGAAGAGAATGATCTTGCCCTGGGCCTGCTCGATCTCTTTCAAGACCGCCTTCAGCCGTTCCTCGAATTCGCCGCGGTATTTCGATCCGGCGACGAGAGAACCCATGTCCAGGGCGACAACCCTCTTGTCTTTCAGGGTCTCCGGCACGTCACCGGCAATGATCCTCTGTGCGAGGCCCTCCGCAATCGCAGTTTTTCCGACACCCGGCTCTCCGATGAGCACGGGGTTGTTCTTTGTCCTTCTCGACAAAACCTGTATGGTCCGCCGTATCTCTTCGTCCCTTCCTATGACGGGGTCGAGTTTCCCCTTGCGTGCGAGATCGGTGAGGTCCCTGCTGTACCGCGCCAGAGCCTGATACTTATCCTCGGGGTTCGGGTCGGTGACGCGCTGTGAGCCCCGTATCTCCCGCAGAATGGTCATGATCTTGTCAGCAGTGACGCTGTATCTTCCAAGCAGTTCGGTGCAGGGTCCGCCGATCGAGATCAGGGCGATAAGCAGGTGTTCCACACTCACAAATTCATCGGTAAGATGCTCAGCTTCCCGGGAGGCGTTCTCGATCACCTCTTTTGTCCGTGACGATACATACAACTGGCCGATGGGGGTCGCCCCGACGACCTTCGGCAACCGGTCAATCTCCCATTCGACATCCGCCCTCAGCTGTTTCGTATCGACGCTGAGCTTCCTGAGTATATGGGTCGCGGTGCCTTCGTCATCTCCGAGCAGCGCCCATAGGAGATGCTCGGGCTGGAGTTCCTGATTTCCCTTCCTTTCGGCGAACCTCTGGGCCTCCTGCAATGCTTCCTGGCTTTTCATGGTCAATTTGTCTGTGCTCATGGTCTTCTCCTCATCCGGACTTTCCCGCCTAATCTTCGAAGAATATTTTTCTTAACCTTTTTTCGAAATCGGTCCTGAGGTCGCTCTCCAGGAGCTTCATCATCTCGTCCATCTCTCTCTGGAGGGCTTCCACCCTGTGCCTGAGCCTGAGGATGATATCGACCCCGGCCCTGTTCACGCCGAGTTCCCTCGTAAGCCGTATGATCATCGAGAGACGTTCGACATCCTCTTCGGAATAGAGTCTTGATCTCTTTGTCCGGTAAGGAGTGACGAGACCTTCCCGTTCATACAGCCTCAGGGTCTGGGGATGCACCCCGAGCATCCTCGACACGACGCTGATCATAAACAGGGGCTGTTTCTTGTTTTCCCGGTCTCTCATCTGCCGAATAGTCCTTTCCTCGGATTCTCCCTGTACGACGCCTCTATTTCCTTAATCGCTTCTTTTGCCTTGCCCGAAAGGTCCTTGGGGACGGCTACTTTTGCAATAACAAACTGGCTGCCCCTCCCACCGCTTTTTGGCGTGGGGAACCCCTTTCCGCTCAGTTTGAACTTCTGTCCCGACTGTGTCCCCGGCGGAACAGTCATCATGGCGGTGCCGTCCATTGTGGGCACCTCTATCTTTGCACCGAGGGCCGCTTCGCCGAACGTAAGCGGAACGTCCACAGAGAGGTCGGCGCCCTCTCTCCTGAATATCGGATGAGGCCTGACGGTGATCTCGAGATAGAGGTCGCCGGGAGACCCGCCGTCGCCGGTATTGCCCATTCCCTTCAGCTTCACCCGTGAACCACTGTCTACCCCTGCGGGGATCTTTACTTTGAGGGAATCTGTCGACGCGACGATTCCCCTGCCACCGCAGCTCTTGCAGACCTTTGTCGTCCTTCTGCCAGTCCCTCCGCACTCCGGGCAGGGCTGCTGCATCCTGAAGAACCCTTTGGATGTCTGGAGGCTGCCGGTCCCCTTGCACTTACCGCAGGTATCATAGCTCTCGGCGCCCGTTCCCCTGCATGCCTGACAGAGGAGTTCCCTGTTGAGGGTTATCGTCTTTTGGGTGCCCGAGAATGCCTCCTCAAGTGAGATGGTCAATCCCGTGAGAAGATCTTCTCCTCTGGCGTGAGGGTGTTCAGCCCGTGCCGTCCTGCCGAAAAGATCGC
>DATJWU010000093.1:0-3349 GCA_035501055.1 Thermodesulfovibrionales bacterium | reverse complement strand
CGGAACTTCACGGGTCATGGTGGCCGGAATGGTGAACGGATCTCACGGAACAATGACCAGGAGACGAGAGTGGAACCTATGCCTGTCATGAAGATTGCGGTAATCGGCGCAGGGACGATGGGAGGGGGAATCGCGGAGGTCGCGGCCGGGAGCGGCTTTGAGGTCATCCTCGAAGACACGGAACACGGCTTTGTGCGTGCAGGTCTCGAAAAGGTACAGGAACGCCTCGCAAAGCGTCTCGCTGAAGGCACGCTCTCGCGAGGGGAGAAAGACGCACTCCTTTCGCGTATCAGGACGGCAACGACTCTTGAGGCATGCGCCGAAGCCGACCTTATCATCGAAGCGGTAGTCGAAAATGAGGAGATAAAAAAAGCGGTTTTCAGGGATCTCGACAGACTCTGCCCTGCCGGCACCATCTTTGCTTCGAATACCTCCGCGATCTCCATCACCAGGCTCGCACAGGCAACAGGCAGGCCGGACCGTTTCCTCGGCATGCATTTCATGAACCCCGCCACTGTCATGAAACTCGTCGAGATCGTGACCGGACTTCGCACTTCCCGCGAAACGCTTGCGGCCGCAACCGCCGTGTGCGAGCGGCTCGGGAAAACGGCCGTCATCGTAAATGATTCTCCCGCCTTCGTCTCGAGCAGGCTGGTCATGCTTCTGGTAAACGAGGCGATATACTGCCTGCAGGAAGGGATCGCCTCCAGGGAAGGCATCGACACGATTATGAGACTCGGCGCACACCACCCGCTGGGACCGCTTGCACTCGCGGACCTTATGGGCCTCGACATATGCCTCGCCACACTCGATCTTCTCCATGCTGAAATGGGTGAAAAGTACAGGCCCTGCGTGATGCTCCGGCAGATGGTGGCTGCCGGAAAGCTCGGAAGAAAAAGCGGGGAGGGCTTCTATGACTATCGGTGATTATGTCAGGATCGGGAAAAAGGACGGAATCTGCGTTCTTGTATTAAACAGACCTGAGACGAGAAACGTACTGAGTACGGATATGCTCGAGGCCCTTGGTGAAGCGGTCGCCGAAATCGGGAGGGATGACGGGGTGCGGGTAATCGTGATCACCGGCGACACTGTCTTCAGCGCAGGCGCGGATATTAAGGAGATGAGGGCGAAGACGCCGGAGGAGGCTGAAACCTACGCGCGTCTCGCCCACGGCATCTTCAACGGGATCGAAGCGGGTGATAAGCCCGTAATCGCCGCGATCAACGGCTACGCCCTCGGAGGAGGCTGCGAACTCGCCCTCGCCTGTGATATCCGGATTGCCGCGGCGGGCGCGAAATTCGGACAGCCGGAACTGAATCTCGGCATCATTACCGGTTTCGGGGGTACCCAGCGTCTGCCGAGGCTTGTCGGCCCTGGCAGGGCAAAGGAACTCATCATGACGAGCAGGATCATCGATGCGCGGGAAGCCGAAACGATCGGCCTCGTGAACCGCGTGGTAGAGGACGGGGAGCTTATCAGTAAGGCGGAAGAACTGGCCCTGACCATCGCACAAAAAAGCCTCCTGACCCTCAGGGCGGTGAAGGGTTTGGTCAATGAATACGGCCCGATCGAAAAGGGACTTGAAAAGGAAATCCTCTCGTTTGCCGAATGCTTCGCCTCGGAGGACCGCAGGGAAGGCATGAACGCATTTATTGAGAAGAGAAGACCGGAGTTCAGGGGTCACTGACGCAGTGATCCGGAAGGAAAGCAGCTATTTTCTCGCAGAGGGAACCCTCCGCATGGAAAGCAGACGATGCATGAATAAGGCAGGCTAAGACATCTGCGCGAGCACTTCGCTAATGGTCGCGCCGAGCGACGCGAGTCGAAAGGGTTTACTTACCATCCCCTTGAATCCGTATTCCCGGTAATGTGCCATTATCGGATCGTCTGAATATCCGCTCGTAACGATACCTACGACCGCGGGGTCTATCCTGAGGAGTCTCTCCATGGCCTCTCTGCCCCCCATCCCTCCCGGCACCGTCAGGTCCAGGATGACCATATCAAATGATCTTCCTGACTGCAAGCCCTGCAGGTAACGTTCTATCGCCTCGACACCATCACGGGCGAACGCGACCTCATATCCGAGTTCCTTCAGCATTTCTCCGGTGACTTCCCTGACCATTTCCTCATCATCCATCACCAGTATTTTTCCTTTTCCATGAATGATATTCTCTCCCTTGCCTGGTTCCTGCGGCGCTCCTTCCCGGGAAGCGGGAATATAGATATGAAACGTCGACCCCTTCTCCGGTTCGGATTCAACGGTAATGAGTCCGCCGTGCATCCTTATGATTGAATATGCCGTCGCGAGCCCGAGGCCGCTGCCTTTTTGTTTGGTTGTGAAATAGGGATCGAAGATTCTTGAGAGATTCTCCCCGGGCACGCCGACGCCATGGTCTTCGACGGAGATTGTGACATAGTCCCCCTCTTCCAGCGGCAACAGGAAGCTTTCACCCACCCGCGTGTTCCTGCATTCAATCATGAGCGTACCGCCTTCGGGCATCGCCTGGTCCGCATTGATGATGACGTTGTTTATCACCTGACTGATCTGCCCCTCGTCGACCTCGGCCATCCAGAGGTCCTCGGGGACACGAATCTGACACTTTACGTTCGAGCCGCGCAGCACAAAGTCTGCAGACTCTCTGACAATGGCGCCGATCGAAGATATCTTCTTGACCGGCGCCCCTCCCCTGGAAAAGGTGAGTAACTGCTGTGTCAGGTCCCGCGCCCTGAGAGACGCCGCTTCAGCCTTTGCAAGCCTTTCGTATGCCCTGTGGTCCTGATCGGTGAACACCCGTGCGAGCGCGATATTGCCCATAATCCCCGTCAGGAGATTGTTGAAATCATGGGCAAGACCGCCGGCGAGGATGCCGAGAGACTCGAGCTTCTGTGCCTTAATGAGTTCATTTTCCATCCTCTTGCGTTCGGTGATATCGTCAAAAACCACGATAAGCTTGTCGGCGGCCGGCGTGATTCTGAGTTCAACGTCCTTTGTTGTCCCGTCCTTGCAGACTATCCGTCGTTCTATGGCACCGATCTGTCTACCCATAGAGATCCTTTTCACTATCTCATCCCATCGCGCGATGGTATCCTTTCTCACCGCTTCATCGGGATAGGCGAGGGACCACCACCGCTCAAGAGAGGGGATGTCATCGAGATCGTACCCGACTATCTCGGCATGTCTCCTGTTCACATAGTCTATCGTCCCGTCGGGGTTAATGATCGAGATGGCGATGGGGGTGACGTCCAGCAGTCTTTTGAATCTTTCTTCGCTCTCCCGTAAGGTCTCCTCCGCTTTCTTTCTCTCGGTGATGTCCCGCGCAATGCCGAAAAGGCCGATGACGCGCCCTTC
>DATJWU010000092.1:0-5475 GCA_035501055.1 Thermodesulfovibrionales bacterium | reverse complement strand
CGTTGAGCGGAGAGGCGACAAAACAGTCATCGTCGACTTCAAGACCGGCGCTGCCGAAAACTACCTGAGGATCAACCTCGAAAAACTTGACCTGCAAAGGAGGGGAACCTGGGGCGAGTCGATAGGAAGTCTTCAGCTTCCCTTCTACCTTGTGCTCTATACCGAGAAGAAACGAAGGCCGATAGACGAGCTTAATGCGCTTTTTCTTCTGCTGGGGCGTTCCAGGATATCCGACGAGATAGAGCTGCCCCTTTTTGACGGCTCATCTCCGGCTGAAATGTTCGTCCCTCTCAAAGCCCTCATCTTCAGACTGCTCGGGGAAATAACAGACCCTCGTATCCCATTTTCTCCGGCGCCTGACATAAAGAGTGCATGCCCCGCGTGCGATTTCAAATACCTCTGCGGCACACCGTGGGTCGTGAAATAGACCTTAACGTTGCAGACAGCGGAAAGGCAGGCATGGTGAGAGCCTCGTCATCACAGGAATCGAAATTTACGCATGGCGGCAGACACCACAAACACCCGTAAATTGTTGGACTGCGGATCTGCGGGGGTAATAAAAAAGCCAGGACGACCAGGATCATAACCCAGAGTCGTCCCCACCAAAACTTCCTCATCAAAAAAAGTCACTTCCACTTTCCGTCCGGAAGGGGGCTGCACCCCCGAGAATTCATTACTCTCATCATGAGAGGGATCCCCCGAAAAATCTCTCACGAAGAATACCGCCTTGAGTTGCCTCAGGGAAATTTCTACACCCTTGTCCATTGCCGCAGAGTCCACCGGACGAACATGGAACAAAGTCTTGTTGGGCGAGAAATCATTGGTAAATCCTTTGACAATTCTGCCATCGACATATCGCATCACAATTTTTGATGGCTCCATCTGCTCCCTCTCATCGCTCAAAAGTCGTGCATAATGCACCGGTTGTCAGTTCCGTGTCCTCAACCATCTGCCCTCCGCCACCGGGAATCCTTGCATAACCATCCCGAGGCTGCACCCTGCACTCTCATTCTACGTCTGCTTCGGTCTCCCTGTAAAGCCTACCCACGTAGTGTATTTTAGCGCTCAGGCCGCCGCCTCTGTAAGTGATACGGGGATCGCGGATTTGGTCCGGCTCTTCAGAGGCAACTACGAGGAAGTGAACCAGTCGAGACTCAGCGACGTCACAGGGACCGCCGACTTCACGACCCGTCGTTTCAGTAACCGAGGTCTTTATGCTCATGCCTGAAGGACAGTCAAATCTAATACCGCATTCTCACCCGGTAGGTAAGCGTCGTCTCCTGGTCCTTGGCAACCGGGATGAGGAATTCCGCGGCAAAGGCCTCGGCTTTCTTGTATTCATGCGATGCACTGAGCATCGTCCAATCACCTGCCACAGGTTCGATCACCCTCACGACCACATCTTCCTTCTTGTGATTTCTCAAAGAGATCTCAAAGGCCGCCTCGTACGTATCGCTCGCGATTTTCTTCCAGTCCGTCTGCTTCCTTGTCCCTACCACGTCGAAGGCGTCGCCGATCCTTATTCTGAACTTCTCGTCCTTGGGAGTATGGTCTATAGAATCCTCACCGACGAACTGGAGGCTTCCCTCGGCATCCTTCTTATAGACCCTCACGATGCCCTTGGGAAGGGGAATTCCGAGGTTGTGCTCCTTCCTGTTCTGGACCTCGATGAACACGCCGACCTTCTGGTTCGTCATTGCCTCTCCGTACCTGCTGTAATAATAGTACCGCTCGCCGCGGAACACGAGTTCCTTTTTCACCGGGATTTCTTCGGCCGTCACAAGGCTTATCTGCTTTGTCTGGTTATCCTTGATCGTCGCGGGCCTTTGAAGGGTGTAGAGGTGGTACTCGAAAAATCCCTCCTCCTTGAACTGAGCTGCGGCGGCCGGCGCCGCCATTTTCGCCACCGCCATCTCCCGGTATGCCGCCTCCCTGACCCGGTGGACGTCACCCGCGACGAGTTTTACCTTCGCGTTTGAGTAGGCTCCCCCGCTCCTGTTGTCGATGGTGACCCAGCCTGAAAGATCCGCCCTGTCGTCCGCCGCGTTCAGCGTGAGCACATAATCGGCCCGCCAGGTGATACCTTCGGTGAGATAGGTGGCCTCGATCTTCTGGGGAGAAGACAGGCTGTTGTTGATCAGCCAGACGAGTGTCGGCTTTGAGATGAGGCTCTCGGGAACCCTTGGAAATATGACCCTGCCGGGATATCCGAAGGTGATCTCGTCTCCAATCCTGTAAATAGGTCCTTCGTTATTCGACAGGAGGGTCGCCGTGACAATCTCCTCCCGTTCGGAGTACGGGTTCCTGCTGTAAAGCTTCACCTCCTTGCCGACATACTTGTCAAGGAGTTTTTGGGGATTGAGGAGGTCGTACTCGTAGTTCTGCTCAAGGATCTGCAGGCTTTCGGCGTCGACGAGGGATTTTATGGAGACGCTCGTGGGGATAATCTTCGCGGCAACGTCCATAAACCTCAATTCGCCGATACCTTTTGTCAGTTTTATCTCGCGCTGGTCCTTTACGAGACCGAGGTTCACGTTATAGATCGTCATCGCCACCGCGCTCTGGTCCCTGAGGTCACTTGCAGCTGCCGCTCTCTCATCTCCGGCCGCCGCACCCGACACATAACTCGAAACAATCACTACCGTCAACGAAAGAATAAAAAAACGGAATCTCTTCATTGTGTCCTCCACGCGTTATAGTGAATGATTGTCATCTTCGGTTCCCGATGCAATCCTATCATGTCCGCTTCGCCTTTACAATCATTACAATATGCGCTCCGTGGCTAAAGATCGGATCCCTTTTGCCACAGAGATCACCGAGATTTCAGAGCAAGACAAAAGCTTCCCTCTTCATTCGTTCATTTCTCTGTGGTCTCTGTGTACTCTGTGGCGAGAATTCCCGTTCTTTCGGCCGCATGCAATGAGAGGCAACATGCGAAGCTTCGATCCATGCCTGCCTAACCGTCGGCCTGGAACGTCACGGTTATTTGTTTCGTTTTGTGAGCCTTCGAATCATCTTCCCGGGAAGTGTCTCCTCAGACCTCAGTGCCGCGTAAGGGCAGACCTCTATACAGCAATAACACCTGATGCACTTCTCGTAGTCGAAGTGAAGTTGTTTCTTGTCCCGGCTTATCGCACCTGCAGGACAGTATTTCCCGCATTCCCCGCAGAGCCTGCAGAGGTCTTCGTCCGCGACAGGCCTCTGGACCAGATATCGTCTCATGACACCATGGAGGGGCTTCGGACCGAAAACGAGAGGTGTTATCCCGGGAAACCTGAAATCCCTTATCTCCGGAACAGGGCCGTCGACTTCCACGTGATCATCCGTGAGCCCCATTTCTCCAGCTATCCTGTTCGTTACCAGCTCCGCCCTCTCAAGTCCGAACATCCTGCAGACAGTCCCGTCGAGAACGAACGCGTTGTCGCTCCCGATCAGAATCCCCAGTTCCCTCGGGGTCCCGCCCTTTCCCGGTCCCTGGCCCTCCATCGCAAGGATACCGTCGAGTACGGTATAGGACGGCGCGAGCCTTCTGCATAGCTGGACGAGAAGCCGTGCGAACATATCCCTGTCCACGCCGGTCCTCAAATGCCATTCAGGTTTTCTCAGGCCGACAATGCATCCAAAGAGGTTCTTTACTCCGAGGGTGAGAAGCATCTGGCTGTGTGTCTTCAGTTTCGGCAGGTTTATGATCGCATCAGCATCGAGAGCCTCCTTCGCGATTTCTACGCGGTGAAAAGGTTCCCCGATATCAACTGTCTTACTGCCCGCGAATTCCCGCATCTCGACGTCGAGTCCTTTCAGCGCTTCCCTGATCCCGCCTTCTTTTATCACCTTTTCGAAAGAACCGATGGCTGGGCTATCCGCAATGAATGGACGCGCTCCCTTGATGAGGACATAATCTACTGCGGCACGAACAACGGACGGATGGGTAAGGAGTGCCCTCTCGGGGCGGGCAGGGGCGAGGAGGTTGGGTTTGATGAGGACACGGTTCTTCCTCCTGATCTCGTCTCCCCCGATGCGCTCCATGATCTCGAAGAAAAGGGGTTTCAGCAACTCATAGTCGTATGAGGCATTCCTGAAGATCACTCTCGCCATGGAATCGTTTGAATCCTCTTTCGTCAAGGTCGGGCGTGAGGGAGCGCAGCGCGATGCTGCACTGCGCCCCTGGCTCTCGTCGTGTGAACCTACTGACCGTTGATCTGGAGCGAGATATAAAATGTGGAGCCGTTACGGAATACAAGAAGGAGGATGGCCTTTCCTGCTTTCTGCAATGCGCTGCTGAAATCCCTGAGACTGTTCACCGGCCGGCGGTTGACCTCAAGGACCACGTCACCCCTCTGAATGCCGGCCTCACCCGCCGCGCTGCCCGGTTCAACATCGCTGACCACCACGCCCTCGGGCTTCTTCATGTTTAACTCCTTTGCGATCTCGGGAGTAACCGGCTGAAGCGACATGCCGAGCTGCGTCTGTGCCTCCTCGGGTTGCGCTGCTGCCTCACCCTCCTTCATCTCTTCTATGACGGCCGTGACCATCTCTTCCTTGCCGTCCCTGAACACCTTGAAGGTCGCCTTTTCTCCGGGAGGGACCGCCGCGACCATCCTCGGAAGGTCGTGGTAATCCCTGATCGCTTTCCCGTTGAGTTCGGTAATCACATCCCCCCTCCTGAAGCCGGCCTTCTCTGCAGGACCATCAGGCAGGATGTCCGAAACAAGCGCACCTGCCGCCTCCTTAAGACCGAACGACTTCGCGATTTCCGGTGTTATTTCCTGAATCGAGACGCCGAGCCATCCCCTCGTCACCTTCCCCTTGTCCTTCAGCTGGAGGAGGATATCCTTCGCCATATTGATCGGCACCGCGAAACCGATACCCTGGCCGGAAGAGATAATCGCGGTGTTGATGCCGACCACCTCCCCGTAGTAATTCAACAGCGGGCCTCCGCTGTTTCCGGGATTGATCGAGGCATCGGTCTGGATAAAGTCGTCATAGGGGCCCGCGCCGATAACCCGGCCTTTTGCACTGACGATGCCCGCCGTCACGGTCTCCGCCAACCCGAAAGGGTTTCCAATCGCGATGACCGCTTCACCTTCCCGCAGCCTGTCGGAATCACCGAGGGGCACGGCGGGGAGGGGTTCATCCGATTCGATCTTGATGAGGGCGATATCCGTCTTCGGGTCAGCGCCGATGATCTTTGCGGGATGCTGCTTCTTGTCATGGAGGATGACCGTAATATCGTTCGCTTTCTGGATCACATGGTTATTCGTCACAATATACCCGTCCCTGCTGATCACAAACCCCGAGCCAAGACCCTTCTTTTTGAATTCCTTCGGCTCCTGGTTGCCGAAAAATTTCTTCCAGAAGTCCTCATCTCCGAAGGGCACCTGAAACCCCTGCGGCAGCCCTCCACCCTTGACAGTCTGGGTCACGCTGATATTTACCACAGAGGGTTTGAGCCTCTCGACCAGTTTTACTACTGTC
>DATJWU010000091.1:0-3210 GCA_035501055.1 Thermodesulfovibrionales bacterium | reverse complement strand
ATGCGTGCTTTTGCACGGGTAGTGGCGGCTCACCGGGGGGAAAAGTCTTCCCGAAAAGTACCCGTTCCCTACATGTGGAATCCCTGCGGGATCAGGGGGAATTCAGTGTCCAGCTTCGGGAGTATGGTGAGAAAGGCCTTTACCACTTCAGGGTCGAAGTGTCCCCCGGAGTTATTGACGATCTCCTCCTTCGCCTGAAAGGGAGGGAGCCCCTGGCGATAGGACCGGTCTGAAATCAGGGAGTCGTACACATCCGCCACCGCAATGATCCTTGCGCCCAAAGGGATAGCCTCTCCCTTCATCTTCTGATAACCGCTTCCGTCATACCTCTCGTGATGATACATGATAAGGGGAAGGATCTGGAGCATCCTTCCGCCCACCGGTTCCAGGAGGTCCGCGCCGAACTTGGCGTGGACTTTTATATGTTCTTTCTCTTCGGCGGACAACGTCCCGATCTTGCTGAGGACTTCATTGCTCACCCCGAGTTTTCCGAGATCGTGCAGCAGCGCCGCAACACGGATGCGTTCCACCTCTTCTTCATGGTTCATCATCTGCCTCGCGATCATTTCAGAGATGATCGAAACCCTGTAAGAGTGGCTCTGCGTCTGTCTGTCCGCCGAGTCGATGATGAGAGAGAGCATCTCGATTATTCCCCGATATGTCTGCCTGATCTCCCGGTTTGCGTTCTCTTTCTTTTCATAGAGAAACCCCATGCAATAGCCAGTAATGACGAGGAACCCGGCCCAGGTAATAATATCCAGCCATTTATAAAACTCGTTGTCGGACGAAAAACTGAACGTCGAGGGGTACGCAGAAGCGATGATCATGATCAGCAAGACTGAAAAAAAGGCCGATTGAGTGGCGTATCGCCTGCCGAAGAAGTAGGCGCCCACCAATACGGGGAGGTAAAAGAAATTCAGGAAGGCACGCTGGTTGGACACGAAGAAGAAGAGGATCCCGGTAATAGACACAAGGAGGAAGACGATGATCAGTTCCCTGTCCACTCTAAAATATTCCGTTATCCGCGATTTAAACGGCAATGAATACCTCCCCATGAGACTCTGCTTACTCATTCTTCACCAGCGCGGGGGGTTTTGTCAATAGGGATTCAAAACCCGCGGTCACCCGTTCGGGGGCGGTGGAGCCGCGCGTTCCGAGGCCGTGGGAAAGGATCGCGACCCTGCACTCAAGAAACCGTCATCCCAAAAAATCTTGACTCCACTCCATCAATACTTTAGTCTAGTGGTATCAGCACCCACACTTACTACCGGAGGTTATGCCATGCGCTTTTCAAAAATCTTCATCCCGACGCTGCGGGAAACGCCTGCCGACGCCGAAGCGGTAAGCCATAAACTGATGCTCAGGGCAGGATACGTGCGGCAGCTCGCTGCCGGCCTCTATATCATTCTTCCCCTCGGATGGCGGGTCCTCAACAGAATACAGGCGATCCTGAGGGAAGAGATGAACGCCATCGGCGCGCAGGAACTCTCGATGCCGGTGCTCCATCCGGCAGAGATATGGCAGCAGACCGGAAGGTGGGACACCATCGGCGACGAGATGTTCAGGCTGAAGGACAGGACCGACAGGGACATGTGCCTCGGCATGACCCATGAGGAGATCATGACCTGGCTCGCGGCCCGGGAGATCCGCTCTTACCGGGACCTGCCCCAGATCTGGTATCAGATCCAGACAAAGCTCAGGGACGAAGCGCGACCGAAGAGCGGCATACTGCGCACGCGGGAGTTCATTATGAAGGACAGCTACAGCTTCGACACCTCGACAGAGGGTCTCGAGGAAAGCTATCGCCTTCACGCCGAAGCGTACCACAGGATCTTCAGGCGGTGCGGTCTCACGTTTTATCAGGTTGAGTCGGACCCGGGAATGATGGGCGGAGCGACGGCCCACGAATTCATGGCGCCGAGCGCCGCGGGAGAGGACGAGGTAGCGCTCTGCCGGAAGTGCGGATATGCGGCAAATGTGGAACTGGCGCTCTCGCTGCCGCCGAAGGCCGGGGAAATGGACTGGCCGCAGGAAGAAGTGCACACCCCTGAAAAGAGGACGGTCCAGGAAGTATCGGGGTTCCTGAAGGTATCGCCGGACCATTTCATCAAGAGCATCCTCGTCATAAGCGACCGGGGGCCGGTCCTCGCCCTCGTGCGCGGAGACCAGGAACTCCATGAAAAGAAACTCTCGAAGATAATCGGAGATTTCAGGCCGGCGCAAAAGGCCGAAGTGAAAGAACTCCTCGGCGTCGAAGCAGGATTCATAGGCCCCATGGGACAGTCGGTGCGCAGGGTCGCGGACAGCGCCCTCAGGGAGGGCGTGTATATCAGCGGGGCAAACAAGGCTCACTACCACATGAAGGGGATAAAGGCCGAGAGGGATTTCTCCGCCGAATGGCACGATATCCACACCGCGAAGGCAGGCGACTCCTGCGTCAACTGCGGCGGTGCGTTGGCGGTTGAACGGGTGATCGAGATAGGCAACATCTTCAAGCTCGGCACGAAGTACTCCACTCCTTTGAAGGCTTTCTTCCTCGATGAGAACGGCCAGGAGAGACCGCTCATCATGGGCAGCTACGGCATCGGACCCGCGAGAATAGCGGCGGCGGCCATCGAGCAGAACAACGACAAGGACGGCATCGTCTGGCCGAAAAGCATCGCCCCTTTTGATATAGAGATCCTGCCCCTGAACATGAAGGATGCAAAGACCATCGAGGTCGCAGAGCGTCTTTACGGGGAGCTCGTCGCGCAGCGTTTTGAGATTCTGATGGACGACCGCGACGAGAGGGCCGGCGTCAAGTTCAAGGATGCAGACCTGATCGGCATTCCCGTGCAGATCATTCTCGGAGAGAAGAACGTCGCCGAAGGCCTCGTCGAGATCAAGGACAGAAGAACAAAAGAGGCGGTGAAGGTTTCAGTTGACGAGGTGGTGAAGAGGGTAACGTCCTCCTCATAATTCTTTCCGTATCGTTGCCGGCAGGAATGGAACGTGCGCAGAGGTAAACCTGTGATCGCGGGAGTCGTATCGTCCGGAAAGGCAAGTGTGGTGAGGAGACGTGAACCGTTCGCCCCAGCGAATCCGCCGCAGGAGGACGATACCCGAAATAAGGTTGCCGACCAGAGTCGTTTGCGCAAGGCGAAATATCACTTTCGATAATTCACTGAATGCCTCAGCGATGGAATTTCATCGCTTGTTCACGACTTCGAT
>DATJWU010000090.1:0-12301 GCA_035501055.1 Thermodesulfovibrionales bacterium | reverse complement strand
GCAATCACCTCATTGCCTTTCATAAACAATTTCCCGGCCATAGTCAAAAAATTATACCATATTTGACAAAATGCGAATTCTTGCTTTATGATTTTTACTCACCATGCACTTTCAGAACATCATCATGAAACTCAATGATTTCTGGGCAAAGAAGGGATGCGTCCTGCTCCAGCCTTATGACGTGGAGGTCGGCGCCGGAACCTTCCATCCCGCCACGTTCTTCAGGGTCATAGGGCCCGAGCCGTGGAAGGTCGCATACGTCGAGCCTTCGAGGAGACCGACGGACGGCAGGTATGGCGAAAACCCCAACAGGCTGCAGCACTATTACCAGTACCAGGTGGTTCTGAAGCCCTCTCCGGTCGAGAGCCAGGACCTCTATCTCGAGAGCCTGACCGAACTCGGGGTAGATCCCCTGAAGCACGACATCAGGTTCGTTGAGGACGACTGGGAATCGCCCACTCTCGGGGCGTGGGGCCTCGGATGGGAGGTCTGGCTTGATGGGATGGAGATTACGCAGTTTACCTATTTCCAGCAGGTCGGCGGCATAGACCTCAAGCCGGTATCGGTCGAGATCACCTATGGGCTCGAGCGAATCGCCATGTACCTCCAGGGAGTGGACAGCGTCTATAATCTCGACTGGAGCAGTGAGATAAAGTATGGAGACATTCATTATATGAGCGAGGTGGAGTTCTCGAAATACAACTTCGACTACGCGGACACGGTGCTGCTGATGCGACAGTTCGAGGCCTATGAGAAAGAAGCGAAGAGGCTCAACGGCCTCGGGCTCGTGCTGCCCTCCTATG
The DNA here is from genome assembly GCA_035501055.1 of Thermodesulfovibrionales bacterium. Classification (GTDB taxonomy): domain Bacteria; phylum Nitrospirota; class Thermodesulfovibrionia; order Thermodesulfovibrionales; family UBA9159; genus DATJWU01. Next base: position 11,498 of record DATJWU010000090.1, on the reverse strand, counting down.
AGTTCTGCCTCAAATGCTCTCATACCTTCAACCTTCTCGACGCGAGGGGCGCCTTTTCGGTGACCGAGAGGACAGGGTACATAGCCCGCGTGAGGGCGATCGCGAAGTTCTGCGCCGAGGCGTACTCCACACAGAGAGAAGAGATGGGCTTCCCTCTTCTGAGGAACAAGAATGAGCGCTGAACAGGGTACACGGAACGTGCAGGAGCATCTGAGCCTCCTGCTCGAGATCGGCACCGAGGAGATACCTGCGCGATTCATCCCCGGCGCCCTGATCCAGCTCAGAGAGAAGGCCTCCGCGCTTTTCAGCGAGTACGCGATCGACTTTTCGGATATCAGTACCTACGCGACGCCGAGGCGGCTTGCCCTGATTATAAGCGGCATCCCTCCTGCACAAAAGGACAGGATCAAGGAGGCTTACGGCCCGCCCCAAAGGGCTGCCTTTGACAGCGAAGGCAAACCCACGAAGGCGGCGGTCGGGTTCGCGGCGTCACAGGGAGTGGACGTGGCGGCTCTTGTGGTGAAGACTACGGACAAAGGGGAGTATGTCGTCGCGGTAATAGAGCAGAAGGGGGGGGCGATAAAGGAAGTCCTGCCGGAAATCCTGGAGAAGATAGTCCTCTCTCTCCACTTCCCGAAATCGATGCGATGGGGCGACGGCACGCTCAGATTCGTAAGACCGATCCACTGGATACTTGCCCTCTGCGACGGAGAGCTGATCTCCTTTGAGATCGGCGGCATCAGGAGTTCGAATATGACGAGGGGACACCGGTTCCTCTCGCCGGGCAACTTTGTCATAAAGGGAATCCCCGGCTATATCCGCCTCATGGAGACCAATTATGTGATCGTCGATCAGGAGACGAGGAAGAAGATTATTTCCGATGGAATAACGCGCATGGCGGTCTCCGAGGGCGGGAAACCGGTCACCGATGAGGCGCTCCTCGACACCGTGACCTTCCTGACGGAATATCCCGTTCCGTTCCTCTGCAGGTTTTCGTCGGAATACCTCGCGCTTCCGAAGGAACTCCTCATCACCGTGATGCGGGACCACCAGAAGTTCTTCGCCGTGGAGGACGAGCACGGGCGCCTCAGGGACTGCTTCATCGTCATCGGCAATACCAAGGAAGAGAACGCGGCGACGATCAGGGCAGGTGCGGAGAGGGTGATCAGGGCAAGGTTCGAAGACGCCCGCTTCTATTATGAAGAGGACCGGAAGAGGTCACTCGAAAGCCGCATCGAAGATCTCAGGAGAGTGACTTTCCACGACCGGATAGGGAGCCTCTACGACAAGACCGCGAAGGTCGTGAAACTGGCGGCCTTCATCTCAGAGAAGCTCTTTCCCGAGAAGAAGGCGCGGATTGAGCGGGCTGCATGGCTTTCGAAGACCGACCTCACCAGCGGCGTCGTCGGTGAATTCCCCGAACTCCAGGGACTCATGGGAAAGTATTACGCATTGAACGAGGGCGAAGACAACGCAGTTGCCGGGGCCCTTGTGGAACAATATCTGCCTTCGTTCTCGGGCGACAGACTTCCCGCAACCGATGAGGGTGCAGCGGTCAGTCTCGCCGACAAAGTGGACAGTATTGTCTCATTTTTTGCAATCGGTCTTACGCCCACCGGCTCGGAGGACCCCTTTGCCCTGAGGCGGCAGGCACTGGGCGTGATCGCGATTCTCTTCGAGAGGAAATATGATCTTTCGCTGAGAGAACTGATCGAATTGGCGGTGCCCGCCGGCGCCGGTTTTCCCGGGGATGTGCTCGCCTTCTTCGCTCAGCGTATCGAGCCTCTTTTCTCATCCCAGGGCTATGAAAACGATGTGATCCAGTCGGTCATGCACTTCGTGGGCGATACGCGGCTGCCGTTATGGAAGATACAGGAAAAGATCGACGGCATCAGGAGATTCAAGACTGACGCTGACTATAATGCCCTGCTCCGGGCCCTCAAGCGCATCACGAACATCATTACCGCAGCGGTTGAGATCAAGGAGCCAAGGCGGGACCTGCTTCTTGAGGAGGAAGAAAAGGCCCTTTACGACGAGATCGCGAGGGCACGATCTGCCTTCGGTGTCCTGATCAGCGAAAGGAAGTATTTTGACGCCCTCAAGGAACTATCCTCACTGACCCTGCCGGTAAATAATTTCTTCGAGAAGGTCCTGGTCAACGACAAGCGCGACGAGATCAGACTCAACCGGCTCGCCCTTTTGCGGGAGATAGGGAAAATGGCCTCCTCCGTCGCCGATTTTTCGAAGCTCTCAGAGCGGCCGTAAGGTTCGCCTTCCCGCTAAATATCAAAGGGCTTCACAAAAAGAATCGCCGGTTATTCCGTCATCCTCGAAGTTCTCAGTCGGGTATCCATTTTAAACTTAAGTGGCTTCTCTCGCATAATGATGTCACCCCTATGTTTGTCATTCCGGCTTGAACCGGCTTTTGTACGGAGCCGATTCTGCCTCCGGAAAGTTGACAAAGCGCGGTCTTCCTTTTTATTATAAATAGTTGATATGAAGAACATATTTCAGCGTCTCATGCCGCCACCGGCTGCTGACGCTTTTTTTGACTGGAAAGGATTCCATCAAAACCTGAGGTAACAGACATGTGCAGACTCGCGGCGATAACATCAAGGAATTATTTTTCACCCATGGAGAACATCCTTGCCCTCGAAACGATGAAAGAAGGGCATGACGGTTCCGGGCTCGGTCTTACCCTGAAAGACCTCGGCGGTGAATTCGAAAAGGTAAAGAAGTATCCGATACTTTCCGGCATCTGTTCGAAAGAGGGGAAGAAGACCCTCGACGACTTCATGAAGAAGCAGGGATTCAGGCTGAAGCAGGAGTGGAGGCCGAAGATAAAGCCGGTGAAGGGGATCGTGGCGCGTGATCACTATTTTGCCCGCGTATATGACTACCCCGCGGCCTATAAGAACCGGACGATGGCGGAGAAAGAAGACCTCCTTATGAATACCCGCCTGGCGTTGAGAAAGATAGGCGAACCCGGCCAGTCGATATTCGTCTTTTCCTTCTATCCCGACGTGATCACCCTCAAGGAGGTCGGCGACCCTCTGGAGGTTGCGGAATTTTTCGGTATCGACAGGGACGGCCTCAAGGCAAAGATCGTGCTTGCGCAGGGCAGACAGAACACGAACTATGCGATTTACCTTTATGCGTGCCATCCCTTCTTCATCCAGGGGTTTTGCAGCATGACGAACGGCGAGAATACGGCCTTTGTGCCGATACGGGAATTCCTTATGGGAAGAGGGTTCCCTGGGTATATCGGCTACAACAGCGACAGCGAGGTCTTCACCCATATTCTCCATTATACGGTCCGGCAGCTCGGCTTCCCGATACGGTACTATAAGGACGTCATGACACCGCTTACGACTTCGGAGATCGGGCAGCGGAAGGACGCTGAAGCGCTCACGCTCATGAAACAGTCCCTCAGGCCGCTCTGTATAGACGGACCGAACGTGATCATAGGATTCACGCCAGACGGCACCTGCTTTATGGTCCATGATGCCAAGAAGCTGAGGCCCGGCATTGTCGGCGGAGTAAAGGGCAAATACGCCCTCATGTCCGAGGAGTGCGGTGTCGACAGGGTCGTTCCGAAGAGGGACAAAGCCAGGGACATTTTCCCGATGAAATACGATATGGTGACGATCTCGCCCCAGGCAGAGGAGGTAACGGTATGGAACCAGCTACACGGTTAGATCATAACCATCAGCTCTCGCTCAGAGAGTTTCCCTATATCATCCGCTGGAGGGACGACCGGTGCAAAAGGTGCGGCAAGTGTACCGCGGTCTGCCCGGTAAAGGCGATCGAGCCGACAGTCAAGGTCCAGAGGGTCATCCAGTCCGAGGGGCCGGTCCCGACCCCGGGCACCGTGAGAAGAGTGATCCAGATGGTAGAGCAGGTCCTTGACATGGAGCGGTACTGCACCGGCTGCGGGACCTGTACGCTCGTCTGTCCGAACGATGCGATCGAGCCGGAGTATAACATTCAGCACAAGTTCTACCATTACAAGAACAAGGGAGGAGAGCCGCTCAAACGCGGCGGGAGGAGAAACGACCCGTCGATATCGACGCTCGACAAACTTAAGTTCACGAGGATCTCGATGCTTACCGACCCGGCCCTCGATGCGGGGAGGCACGAATTCCGTGTAAGGACGCTTCTGGGAAGGATGCTCCCTCCTGAAAGCCTTCCGCTGAAGAGTACGGGCGGCACGCTCGTCGTCGACAAGAGCAGGGGTACCTTTATCCCGCCTGTGCGTGAGATATTCCCGATCATGATCGGCAGCATGTCCGTCGGCGCGCTCTCGCCGCCGATGTGGGAGGGCCTCGCCATGGGCGTGGCATACCTCAACGAGGTCGAAGGTCTCCCGGTCGTGATGTGCTCGGGAGAGGGCGGGCTGCCGCCGAGGCTCCTGAGGTCAAAGTTTCTGAAATACTTTATCATCCAGATCGCGTCGGGTTATTTCGGGTGGGACGAGATCATCCATGCCCTCCCGCACATGGTCGAAGACCCGGCCGCGATCGAGATCAAATACGGGCAGGGCGCGAAGCCCGGCGACGGCGGTCTCCTTATGGCCCAGAAGGTTCTGAAACTCATCGCAAGCATACGCGGCGTTCCTCAGTTCGTCGATCTCGCCTCGCCTCCGACCCACCAGACGAAATATTCGATCGAAGAGGCGGTCGCAAAGATGATCCAGTCCATGTCCATGGCCTGGGGATTCAGGGTGCCGGTCTATCCGAAAATCTCCGGCACGAAGACTGCCCGGGCTGTTCTGAACAACCTCGCGAGAAACCCCTATGCCGCCGCGCTCTCGATTGACGGCGAAGACGGGGGGACAGGAGCCGCATATAATGTCTCGATGGACAAGATGGGCCATCCCATCGCGTCGAACATCAGGGACTGTTATCTCGACCTCGTGAAGCAGGGCAAGCAGAACGAACTCCCGCTGATCGCGGCGGGCGGCGTCGGCAAGAAGGGGAACCTCGCCGCAAACGCGGCAGCCCTCATCATGCTCGGGGCCTCGGCGGTCTCGATCGGAAAATATATCATGCAGGCCGCGGCAGACTGCTTCGGAGACGAATACAACCGCTGCAACCTCTGCAACACCGGCAAATGCCCGAGGGGCATCACGACCCAGGACCCGAAGCTGTACCGGAGACTCGATGCCGACAGGGTTGCCGAGCGGGTGGTCGAGACCTTCAAGGCGGCCGACGTGGAGTTGAGAAAGATATTTGCGCCGATGGGCAGGAGTACCGAACTTCCGATCGGCATGTCCGACGGGCTGAGCATCGAAGACAAGGCCATGGCAGAGAGGTTGGAGATAAACTATGCCTGCTAAAAAGAAGGGTACTAGAGATTCGGGATTAGGTATTAGCAAAAAAGCGAAGCCCAGCCCCCAAACCCTAACCCCTAACCCCATTGTCAGGATTCTCGGCAATGTGAAGGGTGAGCGGGTTCCTTCGAGGATTCTCGAGGAACAGATCCAGCGCGCGGTGCAGGAAGGCGCAAGGGAGCTGCATATTGTCGCCGAGGGCCAGCACGGCATCGGAGGCCGCATCTGGCCGAGAGGTGAAGCGGTCAGGCTCACCGTCGAAGGGCCTGTCGGGCAGAGACTCGGGAGCATGGGCATGGCGGGCACCGAGATTGTCGTGAAGGGCGGCGCCTCGGACGATATCGGATGGCTGAACTGCGGTGCGAAGATAACCGTGCTCGGAGACGTGACGAACGGCGCCTTCAATGCGGCCGCCCAGGGTGTGCTCTACGTACAGGGCAGCGGAGGTGCACGGTGCGACACCATGACAAAGCAGAACCCCCGCTTCGATCCTCCCCAGTCATGGTATTTCAGGGGCGTGGGAGATTCCTTTGCCGAATTCAAGGCGGGAGGGATCGCGGTCGTCTGCGGCGTCGATCCGCGGAATCCCGAAAATGTGCTCGGCTACCGTCCCTGCGTCGGCATGGTGGGGGGCACGATCTTTTTCCGAGGGCCGATTCAGGGTTACAGCGAAAAGGATGTGAAGCTCACGGACCTCACCCCCCAGGACTGGGAATGGCTCACGACGAACATGAAACCCTTCCTCGATGCGATCGACAGGGATTCGTACTATCCTGAACTTACCCGCTCCTCAGCCGACTGGAAGAAGCTGATCTCCTACACGCCGCAGGAGAAAAGGGCGAGGAAGTGGTTCAAGATGTCGACGTCCGACTTCAGGAAGAACCTGTGGGAGAAGGGGGTCGGCCAGGGTGGCATATTCGCGGAGTACCTGGGCCATGACCTCACGTTGCTGCCGTATATCACGACAGGCAAGGAGAGGCGCAACAGGCCGTTATGGTCGAATGAAAAATATGCACCGCCCTGTGCTTACGCGTGCCCGACGCAGATTCCGTCGCACACGAGGGCGCAGCTCATCAGGCAGGGCAGGCTGAACGACGCCCTCGAACTCGTGCTGAAGTACAGTCCTCTCCCCGCCACGGTCTGCGGAGAGATATGTCCGAACCTCTGTATGCAGAGCTGCACAAGGGCCCATCTCGACAAGCCGCTCGAAATAGACATGATGGGCAAACTCGCCCTTGACCTGCCGGCGCCGAAGAAAGAGGCCGCCACCGGACACCGCGTCGCGGTCATAGGCGGCGGGCCCGCAGGGATGAGTACCGCCTGGCAGCTCGCGTTGAAAGGACATACCGTTGATCTGTACGAGGCCCACGGGAAACTCGGCGGGAAGCTCGAACTCTGCATCCCCAAGGAACGTCTTCCGCAGCAGATCCTCGAAAAAGAGGTCTCGCGGTTCACGGAACTCGGCGTCAATCTTCACCTCGGCACGGGCGTGGACAAGGAGAAATTCGTCGAGATCTACAAAGACCATGAAGTCGTGGTGCTCGCCTGCGGCGCCCATGAGCCGAGAAAAGTCTCTTTCCCCGGATCGGAAGACGTTATCTCGGCCTATGACTTCCTGAGGAACATCAATCTGGGCGACAGGCCTGACCTGAAGGGTAAGAAGGTGGTGGTCATCGGCGCGGGGAATGTCGGAATGGACGTAGCATCCGAGGCATATAACAGCGGGGCGGAATCGGTCGTCGCGGTCGATATCCAGAAGCCTGCGGCCTTCGGCGCGGAAATGGAGATCGCAAAAGCCAAGGGGACGCAGATCCTCTGGCCGAAGTTCACCGAACGGTTCGATGGGAAAGAGAGGACGATCGTATTCAAAGACGGCACGTCTCTTGATGCGGACTATGTGGTGATGTCCATTGGCGATGTGCCGAAACTCGATTTCCTCCCCCAGAGCGTCCACACCGAGAGGGGATGGATACCGGTGAATGAACATTATCAGACCTCTGATGTGAAGATATACGCCATCGGCGACGTGACCGGTCTCGGCCTCGTGACCCATGCGATCGGCCAGGGAAGGCTCACCGCCGACGTCATCCATTACGCGCTCATGCATGCGCCGCGCTTTCCCGAGATCAAGCAGGCGATAGCCTATGAGAGGGTCAAGGCAGAGTACTATGATGTCTGCCGCGGCGATTTTGTGTCGCCAGAGGTCTCGGCGAACCGTTGCATGTCCTGCGCCACCTGCCGCGACTGCCACATGTGCGAGGCAACCTGTTACTGGGGCGCGATCAGCAGGGTGGAGCACAAGGACGGAGCGTATGAATACGTCGTGGACGACAATCTCTGCATCGGCTGCGGCTTCTGTGCCGGCGTCTGTCCCTGCGGCGTATGGGAAATGGTCGAGAACGTCTAGCAATCATGACTTCGGAAAAGGACGGCCGGCACGCAACTCCGGCCGTTTTTTTTACGGCCGCTACGCGGAGTTGAGATAAAAGGGCATTCGGTTTATAATTGAATATCAATGCGAAAGGAGAGACCTATGGTAACCGGGAAGCCGCTTTTTAGTGCCGAGCAGATCCAGCAGAAGGTCAGGGAACTGGCAGATCGGATCTCGAGCGACTATGAAGGGAAAGATATCCTGGCGGTCGGACTGCTGCGGGGAGCGTTCATGTTTTATTCCGACCTTGTGAGGATGATCCAGGTCCCCCTTACGGTTGATTTCATCGTTGCGGCAAGCTATGTGGGTACCGAGACCTGCGGCGCGGTCAAGATTTATTCCGACATCCGCGAAGACATTGCAGACAAGGATGTGCTGCTCATTGAGGACATCGTCGATTCCGGCGTTACCCTGAACCGTATACGTGAACGCATCCTCGAGTGCCGGCCGAAGAGTCTCAGGATCTGCGCATTCCTGGACAAGAAGGAACGAAGGCGGGTAGATGTGCCGCTTGATTATGTCGGATTTGTCATCCCCGACGAATTCGTCGTAGGCTACGGCCTCGACTACGAGAACAAGTTCAGGAACCTTCCCTATATCGCCGCGTTCAGAAAGTCTTTCTGAACACGGTCGGTTCAGACCGAAGAGCCCGAAAGGAGAGCCATGTTCGAACTTATGGTTGAGACCACTTTTTCTGCGGCGCACCAGTTGAGAGGCTACAAGGGGAAATGCGAGAATTTCCACGGCCACAACTGGAAGGTCCAGATCCATGTCGCTGCCGAGAAGCTGAACGAGATCGACCTCGGAATAGATTTTCATGATCTGAAGCGGTATACCCAGGAGGTCGTCGGATCCCTTGACCATGCGTTCCTCAACGAGATATTTCCCTTTACCGAGAAGAACCCTTCGTCGGAAAATATCGCGAAATGGATTTACGACTCGCTCAGGAAAAAGGTAAACAGTGAGTATGTCCACCTGAGCGCCGTCACCGTCTGGGAGTCCGATACCGCCTCCGCCACCTACTATGAAGATTGAGAGGGAGTTCGCCGCAGGGCTCCTTGAGGGCGCACTGCGGAAGGGGGCTGATTCCGCAGAGGTCTACCTCAAGGTGTCGCGGGGCCTTTCTGTTGACGCAAAGGGGCAGGCAGTCGAATCCGTCGAATCCTCGGTCGATTTCGGTTATGCCCTCCGAGTGATAAAGGACCAGAGACTCGGGTTCTCCTATTCCACCGCCACCGATGATGCGGAGGGTGTCGTCGAAAAGGCGATGGAGACCGCACGATGGACCGGACCGGATGAGTATCTCGACCTGCCCGGACCCCTGCCGCCCCGGGAGGTTGAGGTATTTGACCCTGAGATCGCTTCTCTCGGCGAGGACGCGGCAATCACCCATGCCCTGGTGATCGAAAAGGCCGCTCTCGATGCCGACAGGAGGATCGCGAAAGTCCGGAAGGCCTCTGCCTCTTTTTCGTCCGGGGAGACCCTGATCATGAATTCAAAGGGCGTGGAGGTGCGGTATCGTACCACCGCAGCAAGCGCTCAAATTACCGTTGCGGCTGAAGACGGAAGCGACAGTCAGGCAGGCTGGGACTTTGACGGCAGCAGGTTCCTCGAGGAGATCTCGTTTCACGGGGTCGGCCATACTGCGGCGGAACGAGCGCTCAGGCTGCTCGGCGCCCGGACGATCAAGTCCGTGAAGGCGCCGGTGATACTCGACAATTCGGTTGCCGTCGATTTCCTCGGCATTTTTTCGCGACTGCTGTCGTCAGAATCGGTCCAGAAAGGGAAATCGCTGCTTGCGGGGAGACTGGGGCAGGAGGTCATAAGCCCCTTTGTCAGCATCACCGATGACGGGGGGCTGCCGCGCAGGCTCGGGAGCAGGCCCGCAGACGATGAGGGGGTTGCGACCACGCGGAAGGATCTCATAAGGGAAGGCGTGGTGAAAGGCTTTCTCTACAACACGGTTACGGCGCGAAAGGATGGAGTGGCCTCGACGGGGAATGCAGTGAAAGGCGGATTTTCATCGCTGCCGTCGGTGGGTCCGTCAAACCTTTGTCTGACCGTCGCCCCTGAAGTTACGCTTTCGGGAAGTCTTTTCCAGGCCGCGGAGAGGTGCCTTTATATTACTGAAGCGATGGGGGTTCATACCGCGAACCCTGTGTCCGGGGAATTCTCGATCGGGGTTTCAGGGCTGTGGCTCGAAAAAGGGGTCGTCCGGTATCCGGTGAAAGAGGCGGTGATCTCCGGGAATATCCTTGACTTCTTCAGGGGAGTCGAGGCAGCCGGTGACGATCTGAGGTTTTACGGAAACATGGCGTCTCCGAGCCTGCTCATCGGACCAACCGATATCAGCGCGTAGGCGCGGCGCTTCCAAAACTCCGTACCGTTCTGGTAAAATACGTGGTCAAATCTTTCAGGAGCAACGTGCGGCCTGTCCGCGGCTCTCCCCGGCTCGCAAGGTGGATGACGATTTGGTAACGGAGGATCGAAGATGGATTATTTCTTGACGGAAGAACAGATAATGATCAGGGACCTTGCGCGGCAGATCGCGGAAGAGAAGGTCGTGCCGGTGAGAGAGGAGCTCGACGAGAAGGAAGAGTTTCCCTGGGAGATCATGAAGGTCCTTGCCCAGTCCGACCTCTTCGGTCTCTTTATTCCTGAGGAATACGGCGGGCTCGGAAAGGGCTGCCTTGAACTCTGCATTGCGGTCGAAGAACTCTCGAAGGCCTGCGTCGGCGTATCCACGTCGTATGCGGCAAACGCCCTCGGTACGTTTCCGATACTTCTCTTCGGGTCAGAAGAGCAGAAGAAGAGATACCTCCCGGACATCGCTGCGGGAAAGCGGCTTGTGGCATTCGGCCTCACCGAGGCGAACGCAGGAAGCGACGCGGCAGGCATACAGACGACCGCGAAACTCGAAGGCGCTGAGTATGTCCTGAACGGCACGAAACAGTGGATCACGAACGGCGGCGAGGCCGAGATATATACCATCATCGCGATGACGGACAAAGCGAAGGGCCCGAGGGGCGCATCGGCCTTTATCGTCGAGAAAGGGACCCCCGGTTTTACCTTCGGCAAGAAGGAGCGGAAGATGGGTATAAGGGCCTCCGTGACGAGGGAACTCATATTCGATAATTGCAGGATTCCGAAGGAGAACCTCATCGGGAAGGAAGGCATGGGGTTCATCGTCGCGATGAAGACCCTTGACAGTTCGCGGACCGGCGTCGGTTCGCAGGGACTCGGCGTGGCGCAGGGCGCGTTCGATGAAGCGCTGAAGTTCGCGCGACAGCGCGTCCAGTTCGGTCATCCGATTATAAGCTTTCAGGCGATCCAGCACATGCTCGCCGATATGGCCACCGAGATAGAGGCCGCGAGGGCACTCATCTATACGGTGGCGCGCTTTATAGACAGCGGCGCGAAAGACGTGTCAAAGGAATCGGCCATGGCGAAGGTCTTTGCGACGGACCTCGGCATGCGCGTCACGACCAACGCAGTCCAGGTCATGGGCGGCTCAGGGTACATGAGGGAATATCCTGTAGAGAAGATGATGCGCGATGCGAAGATCCTCCAGATCTATGAGGGGACAAACCAGATCCAGAGAAACGTGATAGGCCAGGAACTGATCAAAGAGGCGGCAAAGAATAAGAAGTAACCGGAGTATCCCCAAATGAGAGTTTTGCGGGCCCTGACAGTGTCGGGGCTTCATTTTTTGGGGCTTCGCCGGAAAACTTTGTT
>DATJWU010000089.1:0-4719 GCA_035501055.1 Thermodesulfovibrionales bacterium | reverse complement strand
ATTTTATCGAGGCAATTTCTCAGGAACAGAAGCATTTCGTTCGAAACTCTCTGAATCTCATCCATCCGTTCGAGTGCCTTCAGCAGGAGTGCGTGGAGGTCTTCCTCGGTTACCGAGGTGTCCATGATTTCGAGTGTCCCTTTTACGGCGAGGATATCTTCGTTTATCTGATCTGCGATCTCATCGAGCTTTTTCTTCTCTGCCATGGTGTACCCCCTGTTTTACCCTATTATCCCTTCAGCAAAAACCCGGTTCTGCCCCGGAACCCTCTGGTGCGTGAGCAGGCTGTTGTGCGATAATGGTTCAGTCTAGAACGACATGACCCGGATGCTGCCCCCCGGCGTTTTATCGCGAGTGCCGAGGGCTCTTCCTAAATCGGCGAGGAGGCCTGACAAAAGAAATGCACGAGAAATTCCTCGTCTTTCGGCGACAGGTCGAACTCCTGGGACGCCTCTTCAACCAGCAGGTACAGTTTACTCTCAGGATGCTCGAGACGCTCGTCCGATATCCATTTGATCGCCTTTCTCAGTTGTTCGCCCTCAGGGAGAATACTCATCTTCTTCCCTACTCTCCTTTCCAAGAAAATTGTTTCCGAAAATCCCGTCCGTCGGGATCGCAGATCAGGTTTCGCCGGTCTGCAGACCCTTCTTCGCTCCGCTCCTGCCGCCGCACCTTATCCGAGGGAGAGACCGGCGAGATTACTCACTTTATAAATCTCCCTCACCGGCGGCATCGAAAGGGCGTCACCGAGTTTTGCTACCCATTCCTGGTAAAAGCCGCTGCGTTCGCTTTCCTTGATGTCTTCTTCCGTTTCCCAGAGGGCAACAGACGTGGCTTTGCCCGTACCGGGATCGGTCAGCAGCATCCCTCCCCTGAAGCCCTTTTGTTTCTTCGCCGCAGGGACGATAACCTCACTGAATAAACGATCGACTTCCTCCTGCCTGCCCGGCTTGATCTGGAACGTCACGACTTTCGCATGCATGACCTCTCCTCCTCTCGGGTGGCTGGTCCCGATACACTCATCTCCCCTTTATTGTACCTGAAGAGAGGCCGGTTTTCTATCGGCCGGGTCACACAGCAGGGGGCCCAAAACCCCATTCCGGGAGGCATCTCTGCGCCGCTGCTGCGGATGTGGGGGTGCTCGCTTCTTGCCAACAGCCTTTCTTTTATGGTAGTTTTCCTAATTGATTTCCGGAGGTTTGAAAGAGTGGAAGAGAGGTACGATCCGCAGCACGTCGAACTGAAATGGCAGGGATACTGGTCCGGGAAGGGCCTCTACAGGACCGCGACCGACCCCGGGAGAAAGAAGTTCTACTGCCTCGAAATGTTCCCCTATCCGTCGGGAAAGATACACATGGGCCACGTGCGCAACTACGCGATCGGTGACGTCATTGCAAGGTATAAACGCATGAGGGGCTTCACCGTGCTTCACCCTATGGGGTGGGATGCCTTCGGACTCCCTGCGGAAAACGCTGCGATTAAACAGGGGGTCCATCCCGCGAAATGGACCTACGAGAATATCGCGTCCATGAAGAAGCAGTTGAACCGCATGGGGCTCAGCTACGACTGGGACCGTGAAGTGACGACCTGCAGCCCCGACTACTACCGCTGGAACCAGTGGTTCTTTCTGAAGATGTTCGAGAGGGGTCTCGCCTACAAGAAAGCGTCCTTTGTGAACTGGTGCGACTCCTGCATGACGGTGCTCGCCAATGAGCAGGTGATCGACGGGAAGTGCTGGAGGTGCGACAGCCTTGTGGTTCAGAAGCAACTCGAACAGTGGTTTTTCAAGATCACCGAATACGCACAAGAGCTCCTCGATGGCTGCGACCGCCTGAAGGGCTGGCCGGAGAACGTGGTGGCGATGCAGAGGAACTGGATCGGCAAGAGCGAGGGCGTCGAGATGGATTTTGCACTGGACGGCATGGACGACACCATACGCATCTTCACCACCAGGCCCGATACGCTCTGGGGAGCGACTTTCGTCTGTATCGCACCGGCCCATCCCCTTTCGGAGAGACTCGTCGCCGACAAGGCGGCGCTCAAGGCGATAAAAGAGAAGTCCGGAGAGGCAGAGGAGAAGGAAGGTCTCTTCACCGGACACTATGCGATCAACCCGATGAACCGCGAAAAGATCCCGGTCTATGTGGCAAACTTTGTCCTCATGGAGTATGGCACCGGCGCGATCATGTCGGTGCCTGCCCATGACCAGCGGGACTTCGAGTTTGCAAAGAAGTACGGCCTCACGATCAGGGTCGTAATCGCGCCGGAACAGCCGTCGGCAGTCGGCGGTCAACAGTCGGCAGAAAATGCCAGTCCCCAATCCCCGGTCCCTGATCCCCTTGAAAGTGCCTTTGAGGAAGAGGGAATTCTTGTCAACTCGGGACAGTTCACGGGACTGAAGAGCGGCCCTGCGAGGGCCGAGATCGGGGAGTTCATCGAAGGAAGAGGTCTCGGGAAAAGGGTGGTCAATTTCAAGATACGCGATTGGGGTATATCGAGACAGCGCTACTGGGGCACGCCGATCCCCGTGATCTACTGCGCGGCCTGCGGCATCGTGCCAGTGCATGAAGAAGACCTTCCGGTCATACTGCCAGAAGATGTGAAATTCTCGGGGAAAGGCGGCTCACCCCTTCTCGAGGCGCGGGACTTTCTCAAGGTCTCCTGCCCTCGATGCGGCGGAGAGGCAAGGCGCGAAACCGATACCATGGATACCTTTGTGGATTCGTCATGGTATTTTGTGGCCTACTGCTTTGATAAGGGGAAGATCGATTTTATTCCTGCACTTCGCGAGCCCCGGTCGCCGGTCCATTACTGGATGCCGGTCGACCAGTATATCGGCGGCGTCGAGCATGCGGTGCTGCACCTGCTCTATTCGAGGTTCTTCACCCGTGTCATGAGGGACATCGGCATCCTTGATCTTGACGAGCCCTTCACGAACCTCCTCACGCAGGGGATGGTCTGCATGGAGACCTATAAGTGCCCGAATCATGACTGGCTCTTTCCTGAAGAGGTGAAAGAAGGCAAATGCACCCTGTGCGGCAGTGAGGTGGTGAAGGGAAGGGTCGAGAAGATGTCGAAGTCAAGGAAGAACGTGGTCGACCCCGATTATCTTATCAACCGCTACGGGGCGGATACGGCGCGGCTTTTCTCCCTCTTTGCGGCGCCTCCTGAAAAGGGACTTGAATGGTCTGACAGCGGGGTGGAAGGCGCGTACCGTTTCCTGAACAGGATATGGGGACTGGTCTATAAGAACCTGGAAAGAATACGGGGCGAAGGGCAAAGGGCAATAGGCACTGGGAAGTCGATTGACTCGCCTACAGCCTATCGCCTATCGCCAGCGGCTTCGCAGCTTGTGCGCAAGACGCACCAGACGATCAAACGCGTCACCACTGACATCGAACGTGAGTATCATTTCAACACCGCGATCGCCGGCCTCATGGAACTCGTGAATGACCTTTCCGCCTTTCAGGCCTCAACGGATGAGGACCTCGCGGTACTCAGGCAGGCGGTCGAAACCGTGCTCCTTCTGCTCTCTCCGTTCTCTCCCCACATCGCCGAGGAACTTTGGGAAGCGATCGGCAACAGCCCGGGCATTTCCCTCCGGGCCTGGCCCGAATGGGACGAAGAGACCGCACGGGAGGAAGAGATCGAACTCGTTATTCAGATAAACGGGAAGGTGAGAGCAAAGGTCATGGTCCCCCAGGGCCTTTCCGATGAGGAGATTAAGGAGAAGACACTGGCGGAACAGAAGATCAGGGAAATCCTCGAGGGCAGGGCCGTGAAAAAGATCTTCGTCGTCAAAAGCAGGCTTGTTAATATCGTCATATGAGGAAGGCAAAGAGCATAGGGCAAAAGGCAGAGCGCATAGGGCACAGGGCACAGCGTTGTTTTTTGTCCCTTACTCTTTGCACTTTGCTCTTGACCCTGTGCGTTGGCGGCTGCGGCTACACGCTCCAGGGCAGGGCGCAACTGCCCTTCCAGTCCGTGAGCATCGGCAAGATCGTGAACAAGACCTTTGAGTCGAAGATCGAGGACAGGATGCAGGTCGCCCTCGCCGACGAACTGCTGAAGAACGGTTTTACCCTGGAGAAGGGCGCGGAGCATCGGATCGAGGGCGTCCTGCGCAGCTTCGAGATGAGGGTCGTCGCGGAGAAGAGCGGTGTTGCGGACCAGTATGAAGTGGTCATCAAGGGCGATTTCAAGCTCGTTGACTCTTCGGGCAAGGAAAAACCCTTGAGGGGTTCAGGGGCGTTCATCGTCTCCTTTGTGAGCACCGGCAGCATCCCCGATGTCATGGCCCGGAAGGAAGTGGCGACCGACCAGGCGTTGCGGGACCTTGCCCTGGAGATTGTCGCGTCGATGATCTATTTCTGATGAGTGTAAAGCATTTCATTCTCGAGGCGGACAAAGGGTTGCGGTCGCCGGTCTATCTCCTTTATTCCGATACCCCCTATCTCCTCAGAGAGGCCGCTCTGATCGCTTCCCGGACCATACCTGAAGAAGAAAAGGGTTTTGGATTTTCGTCCTTTGACTTCGGCGGCATCGAGGGAAAACAGTCTTTTGATCAGGTCTCGGACGTCCTCAACACAATGCCTTTCATGGGGGGAAGGAAGATCGTGGTCGTTGAAAACGTTCAGGAACTGCCGAAGAAAGAGATGGAACGGCTCGAGAGGTATGTCGACGACCCGGCGCCGCACGCGGTCCTTATCCTTCTGCTGA
>DATJWU010000088.1:0-4279 GCA_035501055.1 Thermodesulfovibrionales bacterium | reverse complement strand
TATGCCGCCGTGAACCTACCCGCTCCCGGCGTGCTGCGGCCTCGGGAGCGGGCGCGAACTATCTTCTAATACTCCTCCAAATGGTACCACTCGGGGTTCTCGAGCCACATCTGGGGCCGCGAGACAAAATCGATGATCTTTTCGAGGATGAGGTAATGGGCCTTTTCCTGCCCCGCGATCGCCAGGAGCGTGTGCTTCTGAGACTCGTCGTTTATTTCTTTTGACTTTTCGGTATAAAAGTCTTCGCTCTTTTTTTCGATCGCCTGGGCCTTCTTATACAACGCCACCTCGGAGGCGTTCAGGCCGCTCACGTCTTTTTCCTCTTTCATCTTCAGGAAGAGGTTCTTCACTCCGGAAAGCGATGGCATGTCGGCAGGCGTGACCTTTCCGCCTTTCTTCATGCTGCTGAACACCTTGTAATGCATCACTTCCGCGTCGGCGAGCATGGTGAGGATGTTCTTTAACCCTTTATTCCCGGCTGATGCCGCGAGTTCGCGGTAATAGGTCTCGCCGTCCTTCTCCATCTGCATCGCAAATTCAAAAATATCCATAAGGTCTTCCTCCCGTCTTACGTGTTACCACTGAGTTGAAAACTATTCTGTCCGGAAAAGGCTTCTCACCGTGCATGCCTTTCCGCTCATTTTACCCTTGCCCTGCAGCCGACCACTTCGCGATATGCTGCAGGTATTTCCAACGCCTTTTCACGTCTGCATCGGCTTGTTTCATGAGGGCCGCCGCAAGTTCCGGATTGCTCGCCCTCAGGGCGCGATAGCGGTTCTCGTTATAGGCATATTCCTCGAATGAGATGGTCGGCTCCTTGCTGTCGATGACCAGGGGGTTCTTTCCCTCTGCCTCGAGCTGAGGGTTGTAGCGGTAGAGGGGCCAGTGGCCGCAGGCGACTGCCCGCTTCTGCTCATCGATCCCTTTTTCCATGTCGATGCCCTGCGCGATGCAGGTCGAATAGGCAATGATCAGTGAAGGTCCATGGTAAGCCTCCGCCTCGGTGAAGGCCTTCACCGTTTGTGCCGGGTTCGCGCCAAAAGCGACTTGGGCCACGTAGACGTTGCCGTAGGTCGCCATGATCAAGCCGATATTCTTCTTCGGCGTCCTTTTCCCGCCCGCGGCAAACTGCGCAGTGGCCGCAAGGGGTGTCGACTTGGACATCTGGCCGCCGGTGTTCGAATAGACCTCGGTATCGAGGATCATGATGTTGATGTCCTGCCCGGAGGCGAGCACCTGATCGAGTCCGCCATAGCCGATGTCGTACGCCCAGCCGTCTCCTCCCATGGCCCAGACCGATTTCCTGACGAGGTAGTCCGCGAGTGAAAGGAGATGTTTCGCCAGGGGTGTCTTGTCTTTTGACAGTCTCTTCTTGAGCTTCTCCACGCGCGCCCTCTGGGCTTCTATCTTTTCCTGCGAGGACTGGTCGGCGTTCACGATCTCGTCGAGCAGTGCCTTTACGTCTGACCAAGCCTTGTCCTCAAGGAGCTTCGAGATCATTTCCCGTGCCTGAAGGTTGAAGCGGTCAACGGTCAGCCTCATGCCGAGACCGAATTCCGCGTTGTCCTCAAAGAGCGAGTTCGCCCACGCGGGGCCCCTGCCGTCGGCCCTCTTCGTGTAGGGGGTCGTGGGCAGATTACCGCCGTAAATCGAGGAGCATCCAGTCGCGTTCGCAACCAGGAGGCGGTCGCCAAAGAGCTGAGTCAGCAGTTTTATGTACGGTGTTTCGCCGCATCCCGCGCAGGCGCCGCTGTACTCGAAGAGAGGCTTGACGAGCTGGCTTCCCTTGAGCGTTGCGACATTATACTTCGAGGGATCTGTCTCGGGAATACCGAGGAAAAACTTATAGCGCTCCGCCTCCTGTTTCCTCAGCGGCTCCTGGAGCTTCATGTTGATCGCCTTGAAATCAGGGACCTTCTTGCCCTCGGCATCTTTCTTGAAACCGGGACAGATAAAGACGCAGGAACCGCAGCCGGTACAATCCTCGGGCGCCACCTGCACCGTGAATTTGAGCCCTTCGAGTTCCTTGCCCTTGGCGTTGACCGACTTGAACCCTGCCGGTGCGTTGTTCAGGTATTTCGGGTCGTAGGCCTTGATCCTTATCGTCGCATGGGGGCAGACAAAGGAACATTGGCCGCACTGGACGCAGATGTCTGGTTCCCAGATCGGGATATGGACGCCGATGTTGCGCTTTTCATACTGCGTCGTGCCCGTCGGCCAGGTGCCGTCAGCCGGCATGGCCGAAACAGGGAGGGCGTCCCCATTGCCGGCAATCATCAGGGCCGTCACATTTTTTACGAAGTCAGGGGCTTCCTGCGGCACCGCAGGCCTCAACCGTGTCGTGCTCGTCGCCTTGGCGGGCACAGGAACCTCCACGATGTTCTGGAGCGCCTTGTCGACGGCGGCGTAGTTCATCTCGAGCACCTTCTCGCCCTTTTTCTTATAAGTCTTCTTGATCTCCGTCTTGATCGCCTCGATCGCCTCTCCCTTCGGGATGATCCCCGAGATAATGAAGAAGGCGGTCTGCATAATCATGTTGATCCTCGCGCCGAGGCCGATCTCTTCGGCAAGGGACATCGCATCGATGATATAGAACTTCATCTTCTTCGCGATCAACTGCTCCTGCACCTCCAGGGGCAGGCTGTCCCAGACCTTGTCTTTCGGATGGAGCGTGGTGAGCAGGAAGGTCGCTCCCTGTTCGGCACGGGAGAGCATATCGTATTTCTCGAGGAACGAGGGGTTGTGGCAGGCGACGAAGTTCGCCTTCGAAAGGAGATAGGGACTGAGGATCTTCTCTTTCCCGAAACGGAGGTGAGAGGTCGTGATCGACCCTGATTTCTTCGAGTCGTAGACGAAATAGCCCTGGGCGTAATTGTCGGTCTCCGCCCCGATGATCTTTATCGTGTTCTTGTTCGCCCCGACCGTACCGTCCGCGCCGAGACCGTAGAACATGGCGCCATAAGACCCTTTCCCTTCGACCGAGAAGGCTTCATCGTACTTAAGGCTCGTTCCGGCCACATCGTCGTTGATGCCCACGGTGAAATGGTTCTTCGGCTTTGCTTCCGAGAGGTTGTCAAAGACGGCCTTCACCATGGGGGGGGTGAATTCCTTTGAGCCGAGGCCGTAGCGTCCGCCGACGATCTTCGGGTAGCTGTTGAACCCGACAGTCCCCTTTTCCATCGCCTCACCCACCGCGGTCCTCACATCGAGGTAGAGGGGTTCACCGATCGCTCCCGGCTCCTTGGTGCGGTCGAGCACCGCGATCGACTTGACGGTTGCGGGAAGCACCTCTGCAAAGGCGCCGGTGTCGAAGGGCCTGAAAAGCCTCACCTGGAGGAGCCCCAGCTTTTCCCCTTTTGCGTTCAACGCATGGATCGTGCTCATCACGGTCTCGCCTGCCGAGCCCATCACGACGACGACGCGTTCCGCGTGCGGGTCACCGAAGTAGTCGAAGAGTTTATATTTCCTGCCGACGACGCCGGCAAATTTGTCCATCGCCTTCTGCACAATTGAGGCGGTCGCATTGTAGTACGGATTGACGGTCTCCCTCCCCTGGAAGTACACATCAGGGTTCTGGGCGGTCCCGCGGAGCATCGGACGATCCGGGGTGAGCCCTCTTTTCCGGTGGGCGATCACGAGGTCATCGTCGATCATCGCACGCATATCGTCGAAGGTGAGCTCCTCGATCTTCTGGACCTCGTGGGAGGTCCTGAACCCGTCGAAGAAATGCATGAAGGGGATTCTCGATTCCAGGGTAGCGGCCTGTGCGATGAGCGCGAAGTCCATCGCCTCCTGGACGTTCCGTGAGCAGAGCATCGCAAATCCTGTGGCCCTGGCTGCCATTACATCCGAGTGGTCCCCGAAGATGGACAAGCCCTGACAGGCGAGCGAACGGGCGGTGATATGAAAGACGGTCGGCGTGAGCTCACCGGCGATCTTGAACATGTTCGGCATGATCAGGAGGAGCCCCTGGGACGCCGAGATCGTCGTCGTCAACGCGCCTGTGGTGAGCGAACCGTGGACTGCCCCTGCAACGCCCGCCTCAGACTGCATCTGACTCACGAGCGGCACGGACCCCCAGATGTTCGCCTGACCTGCCGCGGATTTGGCATCGCATATCTCCGCAATCGGCGAAGAAGGGGTTATGGGGTATATTGTGACAATCTCATTCGTGGCATGTACCACGTGCGCACAGGCCGTACAGCCGTCAACCGTTACCATCTTCCTGCTCATACATCCTCCTTCATGAACGCGATACGCATTGTAATTGTAAGGCGTT
>DATJWU010000087.1:0-6721 GCA_035501055.1 Thermodesulfovibrionales bacterium | reverse complement strand
AGACTGCAAATCCGGCCGGCAGGAAATCCCTCATTTGAACCCGAACCTGAACTTAACGCCGCCCCCTAATGCGCCCACCTCGTCCCTTATCCCTATAAGAGAAACCTTGCTCCCGATGGTATACTCCACCTTGATCACGTCCGTCGCCACTGAGCCCAGCGCAGTGGAGTACGTCACCGTGACCCTGTCCCCGAGGCGCTTCGATACCGCCACCCTCTGCTCCGTCTTTCCCGTTATCCTTGAGACCGAAGACTCGACCCCTATCCTGTCGATTCCGGTTATGCTCCGCACCCGCTCCTGGGTCAGGCTCTGGACCTGACCCGAGAGAAATGAAGTGGCGGTGCTCACGCCGATGCCGCTCTGGATACCCTTCGGTTCCCTCGAAAGGGTGCCGCCGGTGAGCAGACTGAGGATCTCGGCCTGATCGAGCGAAGGGGTGGAACTCAGCGAGAGACTGAACTGTTCCACCTGTCCTTCGAGGTTCAGCCGGATCGTATAGCCCTCGATGTCCGTTTCTGCAAGGACATTCACCGTGGGATTTATCCTTCGTGCATCCGCAAAATCAGCCGTGGCGTAAAGTATCCTGAAATCGTTATTCCTGAAGTATACAGTTCCGCTTTTTGAGTCGATCCGGCCGAAGATGAGAAGGTTCGCGGCGGTCCCGCGCAATACGAGGTCCGCGCTCAATGACGCCCTGGCCAGGTTGTTGTCGATAACGATATTCTCGGTGCCCTGCACTTTTACATTCACCTGTATCTTCTCAAGGGGCGTGATTTCCCCTCTCGGCCGCTCCCTGGCCCTCGCCTTGAAAAGCCAGCTCTCCCACTGGATAGGCTCACGGTACTTCGCCCTGTTTATCCTGACTTCACCGCTCAGGGTCTGCGCATCGAGTGTCCCGCGGTAGAGCAGATTGCCGCTGACATTTGCGGTAAACTCATTGCTGATATCCAGTCCGACACTATCCATCACCGCATCGACGTAGAAGCGGCCGATCTTCAGGCCGCGCGTGTATGCGACGCCCGAGAAAGAAACGTCCCCGCCTCCTACTTTCCCGACAAGCTTCTGTATGATGATCCTGTCTCCGTCCATCAGGAGGGAGCCGCTCATCGCACTCATCCTGTAACGGATATCCTTAAGGCTGAGCAGACCGTCAGTGAGCTCTATCCCGCCGTTGAACCTGGGGTTGTCCCACGCGCCGGAGACCGAAAATCTGTACTGTGCGTCGCCCCTTATGACGTCGATCTTCTTCGAGAACAATTTGAGCGGAAAAAGCGCAGACTTTCCCTCTACGACAAGATCGTACTCCTTCCCGAGCTCCACACTGCCGTTCATCCTGATGAAGATGTTGCCGCTCCTGAGCGTGAAGTCAGGCATCGAAACCTTCCGGTCCTTTATCTCGAAATGCATATCCGCGCCGTTGGAGAGACTGTTTCCGTAAATCGTCATGTTGACCTGATTCACGACAGCCTTTGCAGCGAAGTGGTTTCTGTCTCCGGACATGTCGGCATATCCCTTCATGTTGATAAAGAGGTCTTCAGGGACCTCTTTCATGAATGCGGCAGCGAGAAACTCGTATCTGCCCGGCTTCACGTCAAGACGGGCGGTCCAGGGCAGATCGCCTTTCAGCTCCGCCTTGCCGCTCAGGGAAACCCTTTCGTGGAAAAAGAGCGCGTTCAGCGACAGGGTACCGGCTCTCAGTGCTGCCTTGAGCGTTCCGTCACCCAGCTCTGCACTCTTGAATCTGCCGTTGTGGAATGTCCCCTCCATGTCCACCACAGGGGCGTCGAGCGTTCCCCGTCCCTGTGCGCTGAAGGTGACCGCGGCATCAAGGGATAGTGCCTTTGGAAACAAATCCCTGAGGAGAATCTTCTCTCCCGACGCCGCAAAGACAAAGTGGTCATCCGCCGACATGGTACCCTCCCCCGAAAGCACGGAGTCTCCTTTCGTCAGGACCGCTTCTTTCAGGACAAAGTCTCGGTAGTCATACGAAAAAGAAGAGCGCGCGGAATCGACGGCAAGAGCGCCTGCCTTCAGGTCCTGAATCCGGAGAGAGCCCTGATAGTGCGGCGTCGGCGCAGCACCGGTGATATTGACGTCTGCGTCCAGTTGCCCCGTCGGGTGCGGGTCGAGGGGTTTCCTGTATAAGAGGCGCACCGCCTTTTCAAAGTCGTTGTTCTTCACCGATGCCGTGAGCGCGTACCGGGGCAACTTGAAGTCGAAGAGTTCCTGTGCGCCGGTGAAACCGATTGTGCCTTTAAGCGCTGCCGTGGCGGGTCCCCAGGGCATCGAAACGGAAGCCGCCAGATCCCTGATTTCGAGGAGGTCCTTCCGGTAACTGAGGTCGCCGTTTACGCTGCCGAAGGGGTAGCCGTCATAAGAGACGGAATGAAAGGTGAGTCTCGCGCTGATCACCGGGTTATCAAACTCCCCTTTCACGGTCCCCGAGGCGCCCCCCGAGCCGGTCAGTTCGTGGAGGTAGGGCACCGTCAGGTCGGTAGTGTCGGAGGTGGTCATCTCCGCCTTCAGAGAGAGTGTTGACGCCTTCAGGTCGACGTCACCCTTCACGATGAGGCTGGACCGTGCGGTGCTCACCTCGGTTTCCGCAAGGGAAAGCAGGTCGCCATTCAGACTGAAAGAACCCTTTGCCTTCTTCACCCGGCCGAGGATGTCGCTGCCTTCTGCGGTGTTGTGGTAATCGAACCATCCCGCAGGATTGAATGCATCGCCCGAGGTACTCAGTTCGCCTTTCACCTTACCGGCAGGGATGCCGGGGTCCCACTTGATAAGTTTGAAAACCCCGGCACTGTCAACGTCCTCGAAATTCACACGGAGTGAATAGAAGGGCGTCCCCGCGATGGCGACAACAGCGTCCGCGCCGGCCTTCCCGTGATACAGGGAGGCCCTGCCGTCGCTGAAGACGAGCTTCCCGTCCTCATAATCAACTTTGCACGTGAGCTCGTCAAGATCGACATCGAAGAGGTTCCCCTTCTTCAGCCGCGCCTTCGCCGTTCCCCTGACCGCCCTCAGCGGCCCCTTGAGGGAGCCGGTGAAAGAGACCGCCCCTTCGATCCTCTCCATCACCTTCACGAGTTCCATCAGCGTCTGAATGTAAAAGTCTCCCTTGAGGTCCAGGTCGACTGCAGAGCCGGGGAGATCATCAGTGAGAAGCCGCACGGTCCCCTTTGCCGAGACCTCGCCCTCTCCCGGCTTCTTCAGATTGAAAAGCCTTTTGAAGGACTCTGCGAGAAGGCCGAGCCTGACCTCCAGATCACTCCGGCCCTGTGTATAGGTGCCGCTCGCATGGAGCATCGAACCGTAAACCCCCACCTGCAATCCCTTCACCTCTATCACCTCTCCGTTCAACGCGAGGAGCCCCTTTATCTCTGCCTTCAGCTCCGGCAGTCCCCTGACGTTCGCGATCAGGTTCTTTATGTGAAGACTGAGGCGGGGCACGGCCGTGCTGCGGGGAGCTAAAGCCCGGGGTGACGGGAAAAGGATCTCGGCGCCGAAGCCGCTTCCATTGAAGGACATATCGGGATGTGAAAAGACAAAGGCGCCCTGGTCGAGCACCACGGCCCTCACCACCGCTTTGAGGGGGGACTTCTTCTCTCTCTCCAGATATTGCCTGATCTTCTCGACAATGTCTTTTACCTGAGCGGCGTCGGTCCTGATCAGAGGTTCCCTGATCGCCACACGTTTCAGGATGATTTCTCTTTGCGCAAGGTGCAGGAGGCTCACGTAGACCTTGATCCTCGGGATGCGCAGGACCTCATTGCCGTGATCAAGGAGCCTGAGTTCCCGGGCCTCTATGAAGAGCGGAAAGATATTGACCGAGATCTTCTGGACCATGACCTCTCGTCCTGTTGCTTCCGAGAGTTCGGGGAGTATGAGCCTCTTGAGGTAGTTCGAGAGATAGGTCCCCCGGGCGATGAAGAAAAGTCCGGCGATGCAGAGGACGGCCGAGACCGCCCAGACAACCGCCTTTTTCCGCTCCCTGATCATTGTCTTCACCGGCTTCACCGTGTTCTCTCCCATAGCAAACCGAGCAGTTCCTGGACCTTCGCGCCTTCCACTTTTCGCCCGCCGTGCTGTACCGAAAAGATGTCATGGGCAATCCCGGATTCAGTGTTGATCCGTGCGGATATTATATCAATATCCATGCCGTGAATCAGGCTCGAGACGTCGTAGAGAAGCCCGAGTCTGTCCCGGGCAAAAAGCTCGATGATGCTCGACTCCGCAGAGGTCTCATTGTCGAGTTCGACAAAAGGCTCGAACCTCCCGAACATCTCGGGGGCGGGGAGCACATACCCCTGGGAGTCGCCGATTGTCCGGATGAGGTCTTCGTACCCCCCTTGCGAAGGTGCGCTGCAGACCGCGCTGAACAGCCTTTCTTCGAGAGCAGCCACAAGCCCCTCCCACTCCAGCTCTTTCCAGTTCGAGACCTGGATCTTGTCCACAATAACCCCGTCCCGCGCAGTATATGCCCTGGCCCGGTAAATGTTCATCCTCATGGAGGAGAGGACGCCGACGATCCTCGAAAGCAGACCCGGCCTGTCCCAGGCGCCCACACAGACCTCGGCCGTGCCGCCTTCCTCTTCCCGTACCGCGAGCCCGAAGCCCTTCTCTTTTACCTCGCGGTATATCCTGTAATCCCCGGAGAGCCTTTCCGGCGTCGTCGAGATCACATACCGTTCCGGCATGAGGGAGAGAAATTCCCTGGTCCCCGCCTTTTCGTCACGGGAAAGGAACGCACGGTCGAGCAGCATTTCCTGCGCTGCGGCGAAATCCCCTGTGAAGCCCTCCAGGTAGCGTGCCGCCGTCTCATAGAACTCCCTGAGCAGATAGGCCTTCCACTCCGACCAGAACTCGCTGCTCACCGCCGCCATATCGGCATAGGTCACCAGATAGAGTGCATCGAGGGTCTCCCTGTTTCCCACTTCATCGGCAAAACGGGCAATGACCTCAGGGTTTTCGGATTCCGCCGCGAAGGCCGCCGCAGACATAAGGAGATGGTTCTTCACGAGGAACTCTATCTCAGCCCTCAGTTCAGGAGAGAGATTGAATCGCTCCGCGATGTTCTTCAGTTCACGGTAACCAACCTCATCGTGGTGTCCCGGCCCCGAACCGTACCGGTAACTCTGCGCGATGCCCCTCTTCCCTATATCATGGAGAAGGAGGGCGAGGAAGAGCGCCTCGGGGCGGCGCACCCTTTTGAAGACCGAGGCA
Organism: Thermodesulfovibrionales bacterium; assembly: GCA_035501055.1. Classification (GTDB taxonomy): domain Bacteria; phylum Nitrospirota; class Thermodesulfovibrionia; order Thermodesulfovibrionales; family UBA9159; genus DATJWU01. Next base: position 1,495 of record DATJWU010000087.1, on the reverse strand, counting down.
AGGTGTTCCCGGTTCCGGTATTTCGTATTCCGCAGTTCCTCGATCTTCCCGACCGCGTACAGGGAATGCTCGTCCACGGTATAGCGGTGAAAGGGTTCGTACACCACGAGGAAACTCAGCGCGCCGAACTCCGGGATAAACCTGCCGAGCACGCCGCAGCGATGCATCTCCCGCAGTGTGTCATAGACCCTTTCGCCTCTCATGACGCCCATAAACGCTCCGACTGCGCGGAGCGAGCTCCTCGTTTTTCTGCCGATCCTGAAGAGATTTTTTCTGATCTCCTCCCTCAACTTCGGGCTGAAGCGCTTGCCCGTCCTCGCCATGGCCGCAAAGGCCTCGACCATCTTCTCCGGGACCTTCCTGAAATCGCCCTCGTTCGCCACAATCATGTTCCGGGAAAGGGAAAACTCGTCGGTGATCCTCTTCTTCGCGTAGAAGAAATGGGCGGCTCTGCTCTCCCTCCCCGAATCGGGGTCCTTGTAGGGCATGGCGAAAGGATCGAGGGTGCGGGAGGTAATCTCATCCACCACCGAGGCCTTGAGGTAGAGATAACGCATGAACCGTTCCGACGCAAGGAACCGTTTCGAGGCCTTGAAATTGAGCATTCCCGCGATCCGCTCATGGAACTCGAAGGACAGGACATCATTTCTCCGCCCGCTCAGGAGATGGAGACAGAACCTCACCTTCAGAAAGAAGTCATAGGCGCGGCCGAGCTTCAGGAAGTCGGCGGGCGGGAGCATTTTTTCGAGTCCTTCGAAATGGCTCGTCCTCTGTTTGACCGTCGCGAGCCATATCAGCGTATGGATGTCCCTCAACTCGCCACGGCCTTCCTTAAGGTGCGGTTCGAGCATAAAGACGGAGTCGCTTATCTTCCTGTGGCGCTGCTCCACCTCGCGCAGCTTCTCTGTGATGAATTTCTTCGAATCCCTGTAGGCGATTTCGGGATAGACGTTCTCCCTGAAATAGCGGTACAGGCTTTCGTCACCCGCGATACGCCGGCTTTCGAGAAGGGATGTTCTTGTTTTCACATCCTTTCTTGCCTCACTGATGCACTCCGCGGGGGTCCTGAAGGAATGGCCGATCGCAAGGCCGGTGTCCCAGAGCCTGTACAGGAACGCCGTCGCCTCTCCTGCCGCAGACCTGTCCCTCGCGAAGAGCATAATATCGATGTCCGAGTGGGGGGCGAGTTCACCCCTCCCGTATCCGCCGACCGCCATGAGACAGAGTCCCGGCGCCGAACCGGCCGGGGCAAAGATATCCCTGAGAAGGGAATCGGTCCTCTCCGTGAGCAGTGACGTTAACTGCCTGCCGCTGTAGCCTTTGTCAAGAAGTCTCTGAAGTTCGTCGATATCCATGGTTTCACGACGGATTTATGAGGGCCTGAGTGTGAAGATCCCAGACGGAGAAACGCGCCTGATCAGGCATCGAGCAATCCGCAGAAATTGACTCGCCGCATTCGATATAAACCCTCGGCATTATTATATCATGGTGAGAA
>DATJWU010000086.1:0-3502 GCA_035501055.1 Thermodesulfovibrionales bacterium | reverse complement strand
CAAAGATGCGATACCGGAGAGGCCTTTTTTCTCGTACTGATCTCCAACCTTCAGGTTCGACGGGTCCTTTACCTTTACCGTTTCGGATTTAACGTCAACCTTTTTTAGTCTGAGTTGCTGTCCATCGATCTTTGTTATCTCCTTGCCTTCATAAATATCCCCAAGCTTGAGGCTCGATGTATCCTTGCCTTTCACAAGAATGGTTTCCTCTTTCACCTCGCTTTTCTTGAGAGTGACATTCTGGCCTTCGATTTTGGTGATCTCTCCCTTTACCCCCTGAAAGGTTTTTGAAACAGGTCCGAGCGCCTTGGAGGGATCAGTCCATACCTTCTGGCTGATGCCCCATCCGAGGATGTCCGTGCCCCCGAATATGCCGAGTGAAAGCAGGAATATAAATAGTCCCAACCACAGGGAGAGCCAGTCTTCGCTCATCCCCTTTTTTTCCGGTGCACAGGTCGCGACAGTGTCGCACTGCGCTTCTGTCAGCTTGTCCTCATCGATACGCTTCTCTTCCATACACTGCCTCCATTTGGAATTTCAGAATGCAGGATTGCGTATACTCAAAAAGGCAGGAACGCTACGTCATGGCATCACCTTCCCTCTGCCTGACCGCAGCGGGGAGTAAGACTGTCCCGTCCGGTCGTGTATTTTTATGTCCTTCTGCCATTGAAACAGGATACTTGACGACACTTCTCGGTTCATTCTAGTAAAACATGCGCAACATTGCAACAATTTTTTGCAGGTTGTTCTTTATGGTTCCAAAGGTCTATCAGAGGACGATCACTTTGTCTGCTTCGTGGACCATGGAGGCATTGTTATACTGGCTTCCGCAGACTATCTCATCAGGGAGGCCGCCTGTGTCTATGCCGAGCGTTTTTGTGCTGAAATCGCAGAAACTCATAGTTATCCCTTGCAGAGTGCAAAGCGCGGCGTAGGCAGGGTTCCCGAACAGTTTCGCTCCGTCATCCATGGTAAATATCACTACTTCATGTCCTTTTGCGAGCGCGGCCCTTGTGAGTCCCGTCACCGCGGCGAGGTGTCTGTCGGTATTCACCAATATCCCGAGCCTCATTTCTTGCGCCGCCTAATCGGCCCATACCACTCGATACGACATTCAGGAATGCGAGTGTTGCGCACTACCATGAGATCACCCTGTCGCTTTCGGCGATAAGGTCGACGATCCTGTCGTAGTTCTTATCCTCTTCCAAATCGACAACCGTCACCTTATGTGCTCTTTTATGCTCCGTCATGACCTCTGTGATGGTTTCGTCCGGCTTCTGCTTCATGAGATAGAGTATTTTCAACCTGCGCTCCCTTCTTGCAGAACTGCGCGGTCAATACGCAAGGATATGATCATACACGGGCAGTCTCCCGGCAATTTCCCGCGTGGGGAGATAACTCATGCCCGCGTTCCCTCTATAGTTGGTGTAAATCTGCATGGTCAGCTCTTTCATCGTCTCGAGGTTAAGGGCGTTGGTTTCCGTAGCGGCCAACGGTCTGTCCAGCACATAGACATCAACGACATCATCCCTGAGAGTCAGGCCTATCGCCATCCTCAGCGCTTCGCTCTGCCGTTCTCTCACGAGCACGGCGATTCTCTTTGCCATAGTTCCTCCTCGCTGATGATATCTGTAAACAGAATAACCTCAATGTGCAGAAAATACAATCATAGGAGGAAGGGTATACTGAAAAACTCTTTTATGGTTCGCCCCAGCGAATCCGCAATGGTGGACGATACTGACCGCACCCTCGATATCGAAGGGCTGTTGAAATTGCGCCTGAATGAAGGCTATTTCTTCCTTGACAAAGAGAAGGACGGCTGGTAGACTAAGCGAACGATGGACATGATCGCGATCTCACTCCAGTCGGGCAGCAACGGCAACTGCATCTACGTCGAGGCATGCGGCGTGAAGCTGCTCTTTGATGCGGGTATCAACGGCGTCCAGGCAGAGAGGAGACTGTCCATGCACGGACGGGACATTCGTGAGGTGGACGGCGTTATCATATCCCATGACCATGCGGATCACGCGCGCTACGCGGGAGTATACCAGAGAAAATACGGTGTGCCGCTTTTCATTACACCGAAAACATTCGATGCCGCTGAAAAAAGACATTCCCTCGGCCGACTGAGGGACGTGTGCTCGTTTCAGAGCGACGGGACCCTGAGGTTCGGCGGGGTGGAGGTGCGGGCCATCCCCACGCCGCACGACGGCGCAGACGGCGCGGCTTTTGTCGTCGAGGCACAGGGGAAGAGGCTCGGCATTTTGACCGACCTCGGCCATGTATTCAATGGCCTTGAGAGGCTTGTCGCGACGCTCGATGCTGTCTTTCTCGAAAGCAACTATGACCCCGGCATGCTCAATGCAGGAAGCTATCCTGCTTTTCTTAAGCGGCGCATCGCGGGCCCCGCGGGCCACATTTCGAACAGCGATGCCGCCGAATTGCTCCGCGCCTGCGGCTGCGACCGACTGAAGTGGGCCTGTCTCGCACACCTTTCAGAGGAGAATAACAGCCACTCCGTCGCCCTGAAGACACATCGTTCAATCATTGGCGCAGATCTTGATCTGCATGTGGCAGGCCGCCACAGACCGACAGGAATCCTGAGCGTCTGATCGTGTCAGGGAAGAAGGACGAACTCGTGAAAAAGGCACAGGAGGCGATGCAGGACGAGAGCCTTGCCGACGCCCTTGCAGGGAGAATTGAGGAGCGGCGGGGCGGGCTCGGCTTTCTTCTCAGCGCCCTCAAGAAAAGGCCCCGCACTTTCAACCCCCATGTCCTGAAGGGAATCTCCCTTTATGATGAGCCTTCTGCCCTTGACCGGAGGACCGCAGAGCTTGTGGCGGTGAGCGCCGCGTCAGCCCTGCGATGCGAGCAATGTCTCGATGCCCATATCGACGGGGCGCTCCGCGCCGGGGCCTCTTTCGAAGAGATACTGGACGCGCTTCTGATCTCGGCCGCCATTACCGAATCCTCCACGTTGGCGGTGGCCCTGCGGAGGTTCAGGCTGAAAGAAGGAAAGGCGCAAAAGGTTCAGAGCGGCGGAGAAGAGGGCGGCACCTGAGCGCACATTCTAAAGTTCCGGCAGCATATAGTCGACGTCTCTCCCCCTGAAAGGGCAGTGGAAACGCAGCGAGACCGCCGAGAGTTTAAGGCCTTCCGTATTCTTGTTCCCCTTCCCGTATCTCGGATCGCCCATGAGCGGGTACCCGAACATCGCAAAGTGACGCCGTATCTGGTGATACCGTCCCGTCCTCATCGTAATGGTTACGGCTGAAACATCCTTGTCCGGATTGTACGCGTCGACCGTGAATTCGGTGGCCGACGGTTTGCCGTCCAGCGGCAGATCGACTACGCCGCGGCCTCCCCGTGACAGGAGGTTGCCGAGGACCTCGGCCCGATATTTCTTGACCACCAGACCTTTCCGGAAGAGTTCCGAAAGTTACGCTGCCGCCTCCCGGGTGTGGGCGAGGAGCATCAGTCCCGAAACCTCGCGGTCAAGGCG
>DATJWU010000085.1:0-6547 GCA_035501055.1 Thermodesulfovibrionales bacterium | reverse complement strand
CCCTTTTACCTTAGATAGTTACGCGTCATCAGTATGAAATCCTGGGGGAACTCCTGTCCGCTTTGTCCCCTTGACAGGATTCCTTAGCTTCCGCTAAGTTAAAGAACAGGACGACCAAAGGGTTGTTGTGCGCACACCGGGTCACCGTGGACGCGGTGCCGGTGAGTTGCGCGAAGCCGTCAGGGTCGGTGTTTGCAAGGGTTTTTCCGGCGCGAACGATCAAGGAGGTTATGAAATGAACGGATTGAAGACCATGGTCCTCATGGTGACACTCACATTAATGCTTGTATTTTTCGGGGGCCTTCTCGGGGGCAAGACCGGTATGACCTTTGCTCTTGTTATGGCCTTCGGGATGAACTTTATCTCGTACTGGTTCAGCGACAAGATCGTGCTTGCGATGTATAGAGCGCGGCAGGTGTCCGAGGCCGAGGCCCCGGAGCTGTACGGGACAGTCAGGAGACTGGCCCAAAAGGCGGGGCTTCCGATGCCGAAGGTGTACATTGTCGATCAGGACCAGCCCAATGCCTTTGCCACGGGAAGGAACCCTGAACACGCGGCAGTCGCGGCCACGACGGGTATCCTGCGGATCCTTTCGAGGGAAGAACTCGAGGGAGTTATCGCCCATGAACTCGCCCATGTGAAGCACAGGGACATCCTGGTGAGCACCATCGCGGCGGCGATTGCGGGCGCGATCAGTTACCTCGCGCAGATGGCGCAGTGGGCGATGATATTCGGCGGGGGCAGGAGGGACGACGAGGGTGAGGGGAGCCCCGTTGCGGCCCTTGTCATGATGATCGTCGGTCCTATCGCAGCGATGCTGGTCCAGATGGCGATTTCCCGTTCGAGGGAGTACGGCGCTGACGAGGGCGGAGCGGCGATCTCCGGCAATCCGCTTTTTCTCGCGAACGCACTGAAGAAGCTCGATGCCGCCTCCAAACAGATACCGATGGACGCGAATCCCGCCACATCGCACATGTTCATCGTGAACCCCCTCACCGGCGGGGGTATCCTTAGGCTCTTCAGCACCCATCCGCCGATCGGGGAGAGGATCGCCAGGCTCGAGGCGATGAGATTCAGGCCGCAGTAGATAGAATAGCTCAGGCCGGGTTTTGCCGGACCCGCAGAGGCCGTTACCGGGGATCACTCAATGGGAACGGCCTTTTTTATCGTGTACAATGGGAAGAGAGGAGCATGAGGACGGGAGAGGGGTGAATTCAGTGACAGGTGTATTGCGCTCTGCCTGCCGAGAGTGGTTCTTACGGTAAGAGGCTTATAATGAGAGAAGGGGCAGTCGCCGATGGACCCTCTTGAGATCATCGGGAAATACTACGATCCCGGATCGAAGGCGTATTATTTTCTCGTCCACCACGGGAAGATGGTCGCGCATAAGGCGCGGGAACTCGCGATGCGCGCAGCCCGTCTCCATCCTGACCTGCAGTTCATCGAGGAGGCCGCCATGCTCCACGATATCGGAATTCTCTATACCGACGCGCCGAAGCTCGGCTGCTATGGATTTAAGGAGTACCTCTGTCACGGCTACCTCGGGAGAGAACTGCTTGAGAAGGAGGGATACCCGCGGCACGCCCTTGTGTGTGAACGGCATGTCGGGGTGGGTATTCTTGCGGAAGAGATCAGAAGGAATAGTCTGCCGTTGCCCGTGAGGAACATGGTCCCTCAGACACTCGAAGAAAAAATCGTCTGCCTTGCCGACAAGTTCTATTCAAAAAGCGAGCATCACCTGACGCATGAGAAGCCTCTCGAAAAGGTGAGGACGATCATCGGGGGGTATGGAACCGACAAGCTGACGCTTTTTGATGAATGGATGGAGTCTCTCGGATGAATTCTTTATCGCCGTCGCGAAGGAGGTTTTCATGAACAAGAAGGTTGTCATTTTCGGAAAGGCCGGTTGACCCTATACGGAGAAGGCCAGGTCGGCTTATGGGAACAGCGCGGATTATTATGATGTGCAGGCGGACAGCAGGAAGCTGGAGGAGATGCTCACCTATACGGGAGGGGTGAGAAAAGTGCCGGTAATTGTCGAAGGAGAACGCATACACGTTGGCTATGGCGGCAGCTGAGGGATATAAGAACCGACGGGTGTCGGTACTGCCGGAGCACGCAGACGGAACCGGAAATCCGCTGCAGAAAGGGCTTTCCCATGCTCACTGACATTCTCAATCTCTGTGTCTCGATCGACAGGAAGGCTGCGACCGTTTACAAGAACTTCTCGAAGACCTGTGGCGACCAGGAACTCAGGGCTTTTTGGAAACAGAAGGCAGAGGAGGAGGTCGGCCATCTCTGTCTGTGGAAGAAGCTGCGCGAGCTTGCGAAAAGCGGCGCCCTTCCTGATGTCTTTCAGGAGCCGCAGAGGACCACCGGAGAACTCAAAGCCATACTTTCCAAAATCGATATACTCTTTCGGTCGTCCGAAGGCCGCTTCGATGTGACGAAGTCATTCCTGACGGCATTGAGGCTGGAGTTCTATGCCCTCCATCCGGCGTTCGCGATACTGTTCCGCCTCGTGAGGGATATGCAGCTGGGGGAATTTTCTGAAGGGCACTACGAAGACCATTTGAGGGACTTCTTTGAGATCATCAGGCGTCGCGATGTGCTTACCCCTGAACTGGAATTTATTTCCGAGACCATCTGGCATCTCTGGCGGGAAAACGAACGTCTGGCCCTCGAGACCAACACGGACGGGCTCACGAAGATTCTGAACAGGAAGGGGTTCTTTAACGCGATCAAGCCTCTTGCCTACACTGCCCAGAGAAACCGTCTCGCCGCCGCGGTCGCGATGATCGACATCGACGATTTCAAGAAACTGAATGACACCTTCGGCCATCAGGCGGGTGATGAGGCCCTCGCCCTTGTGGCAAGTCTCATCAAGGCGAATATCAGAAAATCCGATATACTCGGAAGATATGGAGGAGAGGAGTTTTGTATCTTCGTCCTTTACAGGGACAAAAGAACGCTCAGGAAATTCGCTGAAAAAATCCGCAGGGAGGTGGAGGACGGGACAAGAACGTTTATTCCCCTCACGGTCAGTATCGGGATTGCCTCGGGTCGTATCAGGCAGGATGTCGAAAGAGAGATCGACAGGCTATTGAGCTCCGCAGACCAATGCCTCTACCTGGCAAAGGATGCGGGCAAGAATGCGGTCGTGCTGAGGTAAGACGAAGACAGAAGGCATCCGTCAAGATTTAGTGAGTTACCTTTGGGTCAAAACCAGCGGCATCACTTCCTGTGCAACGCCCTTTCCACTGTCCGAATCGCGCAGAACTGACCGCACATGCTGCAGACCTCCTGCTCTGTGGGCGGCACCTCGGCCCTCCACTGACGGACCTTGTCAGGGTTCAGGCTGTGGGCGATCTGTCCGTTCCAGTCGAGGTTTTTCCGGCACTCCGCCATCTTCATGTCCCGTTCCATGGCGCCCGGTATTCCTTTTGCGATGTCGGCCGCATGGGCCGCTATCCTGAGGGCGATTACTCCCTCGACCACATCTTCGAGATTCGGAAGGCGAATGTGTTCGGCCGGCGTGACATAGCAGAGGAAGTCGGCACCTGCCGCGCCTGCGATCGCGCCTCCGATGGAAGCCGCGATGTGATCGTAGCCCATTGCGATGTCCGTCACGAGGGGTCCGAGGACATAGAAGGGCGCGCCCTTGCAGAGTTCCTTCTGTATCCTGATGTTCAATTCAACCTGGTTCAGCGGAACGTGCCCGGGGCCCTCGATGATCGTCTGCACACCCGCCTCAAGGGCCACATCGTGCAGTTCAGCGATCGTGAGGAGTTCCTCGATCTGCGAACGATCGGTGGCATCGGCCAGGCATCCGGGCCGCAGCCCGTCGCCGAGACTGAGCGTCATATCATAGCGTTTCGCGATTCCGATAAGGCGGTCGTAGTATTCGTAGAGAGGGTTTTCCCGGTCGTTGAAGATCATCCATTCGAGGAGGAAGGAGCCTCCCCTGCTTACGATGTCGAGCACCCTGCCTTCGCTCCTGAGCCTCTCGATGGCCTTCCGGGTGAGACCGGAATGCACCGTAATGAAATCGACGCCTTCTTGCGCCTGGTCCTCGATGACGCCGAACAATTCGTCGACCGTCATCTTCGCGATTGTGCCGTAGCGCTCTGCCGCGGAAACCACCGCCTCATAAATCGGGACGGTCCCCACTGCAAGCGGAGATTCGTTCAGAAGCGCCCTTCTGATCTCCCTTATCGGGCCGCCGGTCGAAAGGTCCATTACCGCATCGGCCCCGTATTTCACCAGCGCCCTGAGTTTTTCGATCTCCTCATCGATCGAGACCCTGTCCTTCGAGGTGCCGATGTTCGCGTTCACCTTTACCCTCAGGCCGCGACCGACGCCGAGAGGCTCTATGGCGCGGAGTACATTGACCGGTATGACTGTTCTCCCTTTCGCAATGTCGGAGACGAGGTCTTCAGCCGCGATGCCTTCGGAGGCTGCAATCTTCCTGAATTCGTCGGTGATGATGCCTTTTCGTGCTGCTTCGATTCTTGTCATTGCAGGTACCTTAAAAACCTTTCTGTTGTCTTTTCTCTGTCGTGAGCGCCGAGGAGGGCGGATATCACCGCCACACCGCGGGCGCCCGCGGATTTCACTTCCGCCGTTCTCTCCGGCGTGATGCCCCCGATCGCGAAGACCGGGACGGTGACTCCGGAGCATACTTCCCTGAGGGCGTCAGTCCCCACAGGAGGCCCGTACCTGAGTTTCGACGGCGTGGGATAGACAGGACCGAAGGTGATAAAATCCGTCCCATCCTTTTCCGCTTTCACCGCTTCTGAAAACGAATGCGTTGAAACTCCTACGAGAAGCCTGTCCCCGGACGCCTTTTTCGCGGCTGACACAGGCACGCTGTTCAGTCCGAGATGGACGCCGTCAGCCTCCACAGCGATCGCCACATCCACCCGGTCATTGATGTAGAGAGCGGCATGGTAATCGGATGTCAGTCTTCTCATCGTGTATGCCATCGTCAGGAGTTGCCGGACCGGGAGATCTTTTTCCCTGAGCTGAACCGCTTTTGCCCCGCCCTTCAATGCCTCTTCAACGGCTGAGTAAAGACAAAGGACGTCAGCGAAGAGCGTCCTGTCGGTTATCAGGTACAACCGGAAGTCGATTCTTCCCGTTTCTATTTCGTCTCCCTCTACACGATACTGTCAAGCCAGATGAAGATCAGTATTTCGACGAAAAAGGTGATGCCGGCGAGGCTCCACATCACCCGCTCTACGGTCTTCATTCTCGCCCTCATGCCGGCCAGGACGCCGAAAATCAGGAGAAACCAGCCGGAGGATATCCATTTGAGGTTCCAGGGGGAGACCCATAGGACCAGCAGGGAAATGAAGATGCCTGCGGCGATAAACGGAGTCCACAAATACCACATGCTCCTTTCGTCCTTCCGCATCCTTCTCGCGCGCAGAGCGGTGAACATATAGATCTGCCACCAGCCGCCGCCCATGAAGAGGAAGAGGACCGCATAGCGGTCGAGCCGCGCGAGGGCGATCGTCTGGGAAGTGAACATCTTCGATTCCACCGCAAAGATGGTGAACACGAAGATCGCCGGGATGAGCGCGGCGAAAACAAATCCGAGGAAGTCCAGCACGTACGAGCCCAAGGGGACGTCTTCCTTTCCTTTCCTCTCGTCTCTCGCGTTCAGGAAGAACTCAAGACCGAGCACGACAGGGATCGAGAGATACGCGAATTCCTGAAACCGGTAAACCTCCATCTGTCTTTCCTCCCCATTGCAGTGATCGTGAAACGTGAATGGCGATGAAGCGGCACCGTGCTTATTCCGGCTGTTGACGCTGTTCACTATTCACCTTTCACTGTTCACTTCTTACAGCATGCCTTCTATCGGGCTGCTTGCGGTAGCGTACAGTTTTTTGGGCATCCTTCCCGCGCGGTGTGCCAGTCTTCCTGCAATCACGGCGTGCTTCATCGCCGAGGCCATGGCGGCAGGGTCCTGTGCGCCTGCGATACCGGTATTGATCAGCACGGCGTCGCACCCCAGTTCCATGGCGATGGCCGCATCCGACGCGGTTCCTACACCCGCATCGACGACGACCGGGACCTTTACCGTCTCGATGATGATCTTTATATTGTAAGGGTTCCTTATGCCGAGGCCCGAACCAATGGGAGCACCCATAGGCATCACGGCCGCGGCGCCGGCGTCTTCAAGCCTCTTCGCCATGACAGGGTCGTCGTTTGTATAAGGCAGCACGATGAAACCTTCCTTTGCGAGGATCTCCGTGGCCTTCAGAAGTCCGATGGTGTCGGGGAAAAGCGTCTTCTCGTCCCCGATTACCTCGAGTTTAATAAAATCCGAAATCCCGGCCTCCCTCGCCAGCCTTGAATACCGCAGGGCGTCTTCCACGGTGTAGCAACCCGCGGTGTTGGGGAGAATCTTGTACTTTTTCGGGTCGATATAGTCGAGAAGGTTTTCACTGCTTCTGTCGATGATATTTACGCGCCGGACCGCCACGGTCACGACATCACTTCCTGATGCCTCGATCACCCTTCTCGTTTCTTCGAAGTC
>DATJWU010000084.1:0-2991 GCA_035501055.1 Thermodesulfovibrionales bacterium | reverse complement strand
ATCGCGCAGGTCGGTTCTGCGAAATGGATTGTGGCGGTCTCGGCCCCCTATTCCGAGGTCACCATGTCGATTCAGCGTTCGATGAAGCTCTATTCGTGGCTCATCATCGCGATCTTCGTGACCACGAGCATTGTGTCGGGGTTGCTCATCGTTTTTTACCGCAAACAGGTGAAGGCCGAGGAGATCGCCAAGCACCAGAAGGAGCTCGAACTCCATGCAGAGAGACTTGAACGGGAAGTCGCAAAAAGGACGGAGGAGCTCTCTTCGGAGAAGGAGAAACTCGATTCCATCGTGACCGCCATCGGAAGCGGTATTGTCCTGCTCGATCCGGAAGGCCGGATAAAGTGGGTGAACCAGGCGATGAGAGAAATGGCCGGTCAGGACATCGTCGGGATGAATTGCGATGAACTCTGCGCCGACTGCACCCTCGTCGGGTCCTATGTGGTGAACGATATGCAGACGGAGATCATGGCGAACCTCTTCGGCAAGAACGACAAGTTCTTCCAGATGACGACCGCGCCGGTGAAAGGGGTGGACGGCGAAGTCCACGGCTATATCAGGCTCGTCCAGGACGTTACCGAGATGAAGAAGATGGAGGAGCAGATGATGCATTCCGAAAAGCTTGCGTCCATCGGCAGGCTGACGGCGGGGATCGCCCATGAAATAGGAAACCCCCTGACGTCGGTCTTCTCCTTCGTCCAGATACTGAAGGAGATGGAGGAGGACGAGTTCAAGAAGGAGAGTCTCGACACGATCTATTTTCATATCAACAGGGTCGCCGAGATACTGAAGCAGCTTTCGGGTTTCTCGAAGATGCCGACGGTGGAGCTGAAGCGCTGGAACGTAAACAACCTCATTCAGTCTTCACTTTCCCTTATCCAGTACGACAAGAGGGCGAAGGAGATCACGATCGTCAGGGACCTTTTCCCTGACATGCCCGAGGTGACCACGGACGGAAGCCAGCTCTCCCAGGTCTTCGTGAACCTCATCCTGAACGCCGTCGATGCGATGCCGGGAGGGGGCACGCTGACGATACGGAGCAGGCTCAATGACGGCTCGATGACGATCGGTTTTGAGGACACGGGGATCGGGATATCGAGGGAGAACATTTCGCGGATCTTCGACCCCTTCTTTACGACAAAGGAAAAGGGGACGGGTTTAGGCCTCGCGGTGAGCTATAGTATAATCAAAAAGCTAAACGGCAGTCTCACGGTCGAGAGCGAAGTGAACAAAGGGACCAGGTTCAGGATAACCCTGCCGGTCAACGGAGAGCAATGAAACAAAAGATACTGGTAGTCGATGACGAGAAGGACATCTGCAGGGCCCTCGAGTTTCTGCTCACGCGGGAGGGCTATGCCGTTGAGGTCGCTTATAGCGGGGAGGAGGCCCTTGAGAAGTTCCAGAAGACACGCTATGACGCGATCCTTACGGACCTCAAGATGGAAAAGATGGACGGGTTCGGCGTTCTTGAAAAAGCGAAGGAACTGAGTTCGGACACGCGGGTGATCATTATGACCGCCTTTGCATCCATAGAGTCGGCGGTTGAGGCGATCAAGAAGGGCGCTGCCGATTATATCGTCAAACCCTTTCTCAATGAAGCGATCAAACTTACCCTGAAAAGGGTGCTGGAGCAAAAGAGACTCATTGAAGAAAATATCGCGCTGCGGCAGCAGTTGAGCCAGAGCATGGGATGCAAGGAATTCCTTGGCGAATCCGATGAGATCCTGGCGGTTTTCCAGACACTCGAAAAGGTGATTCCGACGAAGACAAACATCCTGATCCTCGGCGAGAGCGGCACGGGCAAGGGGTTGATTGCCGACGTGATTCACTGCAGCAGCCCGAGGCGGGACAACCCCTTTATCGCGATCAACTGTTCCGCCATTCCCGAGGGTCTCCTCGAATCCGAACTCTTCGGCTACAAGAAGGGCGCCTTCACCGGGGCGGTGGCCGATAAGCCGGGCCTCATCTGCATGGCGGACCGCGGGACCCTCTTCCTCGACGAGATCGGCGATATGCCCCTGAGCCTCCAGGCAAAGCTGCTGAAGGTGCTGGAGTGCTCGGAGGTGACCCCTCTCGGAGACACGCGTCCCCGGCAGGTCGACGTGAGGTTAATTACCGCCACAAACCAGGACCTCGAGCAGAAGGTCGCCGCCAGGACTTTCCGGGAAGACCTCTATTACCGTCTGAACGTCATCGAGGTGAAGATACCGCCTTTGCGGGAGCGGAAGGACGACATCCCGCTCTTCGTGAACCGTTTCGTGAAGAAGTTCTCTGAGGAAAACGGCAAGGCGGTGAAAGGAGTCGACGGCAGCGTACTGCAGGTCATCATGCAATACCCGTGGCCGGGCAACGTGAGGGAGTTGAAGAATGTAATCGAACGGGCGGTGGTTCTGTGCCAGCGGGAGTGCATTACCCTCGACGAACTTCCGGATAAGTTAAGGAAGAACGGCGGCCTAAAGGAACCGCAGGCCGGCCATACCCTCAGGACATCCGTAGAAGACTTTGAGCGGAGCTTTATCGCGAACGCCTTTTCGTCGCAACAGAAAAACAAGGAAGAGACCGCGCGGACACTCGGAATCGATCTGGCGACTCTCTATCGCAAACTGAAGAAATACGGGATCAGTGACTAAGTAAAGAGGCGTGGCGAAGGGAGTCAGGCGGCTATGAAAAAGGCATTCTATATCGGTTGTGTGGTGGGCGGAGTGCTCGGCGTAACGGTCGCCCTCACCATGGACCTCCTCCTTGGCGGTGCGGTGGGCGGCGGCTGGAGGGAGGCGGTTGCCCATGATCTCGGCGCGCTCTTCGGAAGAACCTTTGAAGAAAATTCATTTTCCGTTATCGCCTGCGTCATCGTGGTCGTGGGGTTCATCGGCCTTTTCGGGGCGCTCGCGGGCGGCATCTTCGGCGTCATGACTGCGCGTTTCCTGTCGTTCCTCACCAAGGGGGACTAGAACTTATCTCAAAATTAAAATAGGTTATCATAATGCGTGA
>DATJWU010000083.1:0-3274 GCA_035501055.1 Thermodesulfovibrionales bacterium | reverse complement strand
CATTCCACATCGTTCAGGAACATCTCTTCGGCGTTCACCGAACTCCTTGCAAGCGGGAACGACGCGACGCCTTTGAATCCGATCTCGTAGGCAACATCCCTGTATTTCTCAAAAACTGAGGGATGTATGTATTCCACAACAGGGAGATTTTTCTTCGAGGGCCTGAGGTATTGGCCTATTGTCAGAAGTTCGCACCCGGCAGACCTGAGGTCCCGCATGAGCGCGACAACGGCATCGAAGGACTCGCCGAGACCGACCATGAGGCCGGATTTCGTCCGTATGCGGGGAGCGATGGCCCGGACGCTCCTGAGAACGCCGAGAGAACGCTCATAATCAGCCTCCGGCCTGACTGAAGGGTAGAGGCCTGGTATCGTCTCTACATTGTGGCCCACCACATCGGGTCCTGAAGAGAGAACGATCCCGAGTGCCGCAGGGTCTCCCTTAAAATCGGGTATCAGGACCTCCACCCTGGTGCCGGGCAAAAGGTCTTTTACTGCCCTTACGGTGTGTGCAAAGTGTTCGGCTCCTCCATGGGGCAGATCATCTCTTGTCACCGAGGTGACCACCACGTACCTCAGCCCCATATCCCGGGCTGCCATGGCGACCCTCCGCGGCTCATCATGGTCGGGGGGGAGCGGTGAAGACGATTCCACGGAGCAGAAACGGCAGTGCCTTGTGCAGGAGGCACCGAGGATCATGAACGTCGCCGTCGGTCTGGAGAAACAGACGCCGATATTGGGGCACCTCGCTTCCTCGCATACCGTAGACAGCCCGTGTTTTCTGAGCACCTGCCGTGTCCGGTGAAGGTCCACGGGGCTTTTCGTTTTGATCCAGTCAGGGAGTCTCATGGGTGATAATCGGGCGAGGAAGAGCGTTGCCAGCAACAGCCGGGCGCTCTACTGGACGGAGTTGCTCTCCACCGAGGAGGCTTCGCCGGTACCGGAATCGCCTGAATCAGGGCTTTCAGAATCCTGCTTTTCAGACCCTCCCTTGCTCAACCGCCGCTGCCTCTTTTCCTCCTGTTTCTTTTGGCGTGAAACTTCCTTTTTCCTTTTTTCGCTTCTGTAGGCTCCCGCGCGTTTCGCCAAAGGCCCCTCCTTACTCTCATATTTGTAATGGGCAATTATATCATGGAAGTGCGTAAGAGTGCTCGATCTTTCTCGGTGGCTGGGGTAAGGTGCAGGGAGTGAAGTGCCCTGTCAGGGGATGACGCCAAAAAACTGTTGACTTTTCGAAGCCGGTCATGTCATACTCCTCCCGAGACTCAGAAGTTTTTGTAACGGACAGGGCCACAAAGACTTTTAGCTTTGTGGCCTTTTTTGTTGAGATGGGCAATTCTGGGGCTTAGTTCATAAGTAAGGAGGTAGCGGAGATGTCAAACGGAACAGTGAAGTGGTTCAATGAGTCAAAAGGCTTCGGTTTTATCACAAGCGAAGACGGCAGCGATGTATTTGTCCACTATTCATCCATCCAGGGCAACGGATTCAAGTCTCTTGCCGAGGGAGATTCGGTCAGCTTTGATGTGGAAAAAGGTCCGAAAGGGCCCAAGGCTGTCAATGTAGTAAAGAACTAATTGGCTGTCACGGTCCTCCCCGTCCAGCGGGGAGGACTTTTCTTTTGGAGGGACTGGAGGGAAATGCCATCAAAACTTAGTATCGCAAAGGCGGAACAGACAAGACAGAACAAGCTTGCGAGCGGGCCGCTTTCCGACCGCTTTCCGAATGTTGCGGGAATCCTGATCCGGATGACATACTACCAGAAGGGAACGAGCCCTGTTCTCATGCTGCGCACCATTCATGTCGCCCCTTCCGATCCTGCGTATTTTGCGATGGACTGCATGATCAAGGACTGCACCGGAGGCGGTTTTGACCTTACAAAGGTAATCGCCACCCTGGTGAAGGGGCATAAGAAGACGGTGAAGGGCAGGCTGGACTGCTGCGGAAAGACCGACCCCGAGACTCCTGACCATGCAAGCGTTGCATACGAAATCACGATAGAGTACCGCAAAAAGTCCCGATAACAACTTCTGATTTCCCCGCGGGACAGCCTGTTCCGCAGATCTCCGATGATCCTTTTTCCCCAACAGAGCTGTCGGACGGAATTGACACTATCCTCAGCGCCGGGATGCGACAGCCCTTGCGATTACGACCCTGAGAGGGAGCTTATATTTCTTCGCCGCCCTTTTGCAGTCTTCGTATTCGGGAGCATACTTCACCGTTCCGTCGGCCAGTTTCGCTGTCTTGAACCGGATCTTTCCAAATGCCGTGCGGACTTCCCTGATCTCGCGGTCGAGCACAAACCTCGAAGCGGCATGGAAGCGGACGCCTATCGTTGAGGTTTCCTTCAAAAGGATGTCGATCATGGAGCCACTCTTGTCAGTGTCGCACAAGACCGTGAGGACCACTGCCGGCCTGCTTTTTTTCATGATGATCTGATTGAGATAGACATCCAGGGCGCCTGCTTCAAAAAGTCTCTCCATGACATAGTCGTAAATCTGCGGGTTCATGTCGTCTATGTTCGTCTCGATCACGACAATCCGGGAGGCGGTTTCCTCGAAGAGTCCCTCAGCGGGGAGGCTCGCGATTTCTTCCCCCACCATGATCCTCAGTGCATTCGGTGACCCTTTCCTGTCCCGCTGCCCCGCGCCGTACCCGATGCGCCCTATCTTCATGAGCGGCAGGCCCACAAAGCCGTCCGCTATCCCCTTCAGTATCGCTGCGCCGGTAGGTGTGGTGAGCTCAAAGGAGGCTTCTGAGGAGCGGACCGGCATGCCTTTCACGATTTCGAGGGTTGCCGGCGCGGGAACAGGCAGCCTCCCGTGTTCCGTTACCACAGAACCGCTTCCGAGGTTCACCGCCGACGAATAGACCTTTTCGGCTTCGAGGAACGCGAGGCCGATGAGGGTGCCAAAGACATCGACCATGCAATCGACCGCCCCAAGTTCATGGAGATGGGTCCTGTGATAGGGCGTGCCGTGCACCTTCCCCTCGGCCTCGAAGAGGGTCCTGAAGATCTTCAGTCCCCTCCGCCGTATGGGCGCGGGGAGCAACGAACTGTCGACGATCCCTTTAATGTCCTTCCATGTCCGGTGAGGGTGAACCGTATTTCCCGAATCCCGTATGAGAACGTCCACTTTTGTCGCGGCGATGCCGGCCCGTTTCACGCGCCGCGCCCTGAGGCCGAATCCCTTGACCGGGAGCCGCTTCAGTCCCTTTTCCATTTCCTCCAGCGGCACACCGGCATCGACCAGGGCCCCGAGACACATATCGCCGCT
>DATJWU010000082.1:0-2943 GCA_035501055.1 Thermodesulfovibrionales bacterium | reverse complement strand
GATGCCGCGGTCGCACTCGATGATCACATCTACCGTGGGAACAGGGTTCCTGTGGTCCACGGGGCCTGTTTCTATGTCCCCCCTTCTTCGAACCTCAGGTCAATATCCTTTTCAGGAACAATCGTAGAAATGGCATGTTTGTATATGAGCTGCTGGCTTGTTTCCTTCAGCACGAGGACGAAGTTATCAAAACCTTTAATGACACCCCTCAACCGGACCCCGTTGGTAAGATAGACCACCACCGGCGTCTTGTCCTTCCTGAGCTGGTTCAGATAGCTGTCCTGCAGGTTATTCGCCATCGCTGCTCCTTACCGGCCTCCCCGGAGTGCCAAAATGCTGGAAACCGCTTTTCTTCTAAATTAATTCATTTCCGGCAATATTGCAATAGCCTTCATGATTCTCAATCGTCGCGGCCCGATGGAAAGGCAGGCATGGATCGAAGCCTTGTCCATGCGATGAGATTTTGGTGACGAGTATTCAGGAGATTTCACCGCAAGTGATTTTCCCGCATCGAGGAAAGACAGGCGGTCGGCAAATTTCAACGGTATCGCCCACAAGACTTCTCACCACCCCTGCCTCTCCGGACAAGGTAGAAGTTTTTTCAATTGCAACGTGATCTCTTCAGAGGAAGAGATCCCCGTGATGTCGAGCCACCGTACGCCGGCCTCGGCCCTGAACCAGGTGAACTGCCGCTTGGCATAATTCCTCGTCCTCTTCTTGATGAGCGCCACCGCCTCTTCGAGCGAGTAATCGCCCCTGAGATAGGCGGCGATCTCCTTATAGCCTATCGCCTGAAGCGCCGTCTTGCCCGGTGTCCGACGGAGGAGGTCCTCGACCTCGTCGACGAGACCCCGGGAAACCATCCCGTCCACACGCTTCTCAATCATGCGGTACAGTTCCTGTCTCTCTCTGGTGAGACCGATCTTTATGAATTCACAAGGCAGGGGGGTCGTCGAATCCTTCTGAAGTTCCGAGATTCCTGTCTCTGTCTTGAGACAGACCTCAAGTGCCCTGACAACCCTCCGGGTGTCCGCCGGCATTATCCTTGATGCCGCAACAGGATCGAGTTGCAGGAGGCGGGCGTACAGCACGCCGCTGCGTTCCGCTTCCATGGAAAGCAGTTGTTCCCTCAGCCCCCAGTCTGCGGAGGGGCCGCAGAAAATCCCCCGTGTCATCGCCTTGATATAGAGGCCCGTGCCGCCGACCACCAGGGGCACCTTCCCCTCTCTCTGAAGTCCGGCGATTCTGGGAGAGACGGTCTCAAGATACTCTCCGGCGCTGAAATACCCCGAGGGCTCTACGATGTCGATCATGTGGTGCCTGACCAGCGCCCTCTCTTTACGTGACGGTTTCGCGGTCCCGATATCCATATGGCGGTATACCTGCATTGAGTCTGCGCTTATGATCTCTGTTTTGAGCGATTGGGCGAGGAGGAGCGACGCGCCTGTCTTTCCGACACCGGTCGGTCCGAGCAAAATAAGGACCGTTTGTCCTTTCATCTCTGTGAAAAGGGAGGCGGGCATGCTTCAAAACCTCTTATAATGCGATTTGATATTAAACGCCCCATGGTTGACTGAAATACGTTCGTATTGCCCTTCAGCTTTTGACCGCTTCAAGATAAGCGAGGTTGCTGTCGGTATCGCTATAAGAGGGGTTTTCAGCATACCCGCCTCCGCACGAATTGTATTATTGTGCAACATCTCAAGGGGAAGAACGCTTCTTTCATTTTATGTGGAACTCCACGACGTCCCGGTCACTAAGGACAAAATCCCTCTGCACTCTCTGTCCGTCGAATTTTGCCGACCCCCATATGCACGCGAACTGCAGGTTTCTTACGAAGTCCCGGTGAATGACTTCCGCAAGATCAACGACGGTCGAACCTGAAGGGAGCACGAAGGGGGCATCCATATCCGGCGCCTTGCCCGGCTCTTTTGCATAAAGCCTGATAATGCGGGAGCTCGCAAACACGGTCCTCTTCAATTCCTCGAGCCCTTCCTTCCGCATTGCCGAAATCCCTGTTACGGGATACTGCGACCCATAGCTCCGGCGCATCGTTTCGATTCCCCCTTCAGCGCCCGGCAGGTCCGATTTGTTCCCGACGAGCACCCCCGGCTTCACGGCGAATCCCTCTTTTTCTTTCTCCTGTTCATCCTTTTGAAGGAGCTTTATTTTCCACTCCGACAGCTGCCCGATGAGCCTGTCGATCCGTGCGGCGGGATCGTTCGAGAGGTCTGCCACGAGAAGGAGAAGATCCGCATTCCTCAGGATCGCTGAAACCCAGCCGTCGGTCGATTCGTTGCCGAGGGGAGGGAGGTCGATGAACTGGAACTGGATGTCCTCGAAAGGCATCATACCCGACAGGGGCGCAACGGTGGACATGGGATACTCGGCGATGACAGGGTGGGCATTGGTGAGGACTTTTACAATCGAAGATTTTCCCGCGTTGGCAAAACCGGCAAGGGCGATCTGGCCGGCTCCCTGTTTCTCGACGGTATGGAGGTCTCCCTTGCCCGACCTCTTTGAGCTCAGCGCCTCTTCCCTGAGCTGCGAAAGTTTTTTTCTGAGGTCCGCCCGCAGCTTGTCTGTCCCTTTGTGCTTCGGGACGGTCGAAATCAGCTCTTCCAGGGCGCTGATCTTCTCCCGCGGGGTCGAGGCCTGCCTGAACCTCTTTTCGGCAGAGAAGTATTCCGGGGGCAGGTTGGTCGGCATATTCAACTATACCACAGGCACCAGTCACTGCTGAACGTGTCCGTCAACCTCATCGAAACAGGGTGAAAGCCATGATAGAATTGAGCTGTGGATCACGGAACCGCGGCATGAGCGACAGCGACCTGAGGGAGGAGATCCTTTTCCTGAGACGGGAGATCGGGCGTCTCAGGAAGTCTCTTTCGGAGCTCTCCCCGTCCCTGCCGATCCTTCTCAGAAGGAGGGGATTCAGGATTT
>DATJWU010000081.1:0-4116 GCA_035501055.1 Thermodesulfovibrionales bacterium | reverse complement strand
CACCCAAAGGGCAAATCCCATTCCCGCCATTGCAGCATCCGCAAGGTAAAGAACCGCCTTTTGCACGGTGATCATTGGGCGATTTGCTTCTTCATTTCGCTCACGGAAGCAATCGCAAACCCGTCTGCCAACGCTATGATTGCCCAGAAGAGAAGCTCCAGGCTTATAAGGGGAAGAGGCTCGCCGAACTGGTTAAAGGGAGTGAAGAATTCCCAGAACGAAAATACGAGGATGAATACGAGAAGCGCCATGCGCAAGCCCCTGGCGGCAATACCCTGGGGCCAGGACGGAGATATCCAGCGATACACAAACGCATGGACTATACCGAAGAGGACAATGCCCGCGATGATCGGCGCCGGATTATTGACCACGAGGGGAAGCGGTTCCAGTTCAGTCCAGACAGCGATGAGCTTTCTGCTCTGCACCGCGGGGTCAAGAAGAATGCCGTTGCCGCTCAAGCCGAAACCCAGGGCACGAAAGGTAAGGAGCATGGCGAGATTCATTGCGACTCCGCCGCTAACGCCCGCCACGACGGTTCTCAAACCAGACGGCTTCATATATTCCTCTTCTTACAGATTCAGGCGCGTACCTCTTCTCATTATATCAGGACCGGGAATGCAGGGGCGCTATGAACGGCATTGCAAAGAATCATGGCTGCGACCTCAACAAAAAAATCCCCCTCGTCGTGAGGGGGATTCTTTAACCGGGCAATAAAAACGTGTCAGCCGAACCAACGGTTCAGCAGGACGACACGCCTCAGCCTCCGCCGCTGAAGCCGGCAGGCGGGGAAGACGGAGAAAAACTGCTCCCTGAGCAGCAGCTGAAAGACGACATCTTTCTCCTCACCTTATTCGACCCGCATTTGGGGCAGGTACTCTCTTTTTCCGTGCACCCTACTCTCTGCAGGAGCGAGAAGCTCTCCCTGCAGGCATCGCAGACATACTCATAAATCGGCATAAGAAACCTCCATACTGTTTCAAATTCTCGTAACTATTGTACAACAATTCCCCCGGTCAGATCAAAAGGCCCGAGGACAGGTCCTGTTTATGTGCAGACCAGCCCTATACTGTCGCCGAGCCTGATGCTGAAGTCTTTTGCCGCGCTCCCCCGGTAGACAAACAGTTCGAGATGATCCATGCTGTTGATCACCGCGTACAGCTCCTTGTCCTCGGCCTGACTGTAGTATTCCCTGAGTTTCACGTCTCTGCCCTTTGTGACGATTCTCACTGCTCCTTCCTTTCCCGAAGCAGCAAGGGCCTCCAGGTCTTTCCTCACAATATTTGTAATCGCATTGCCAAAGGTGTCGATATAGACGACCTCTCCTTCAAACGTTGTTGCCGAAGGCGCAGACGGGACGGGCAGGCGGAGTCTCGCGAAGTCTTTTATTTCCTCACCGAACTTCGTGATTTCCACGCCCTTTGAGACCCATGCGGCCACCGGCGCGAAGATGTCCCTCCCATGAAAGGTAGTGCTCCGCCCGCGGCCGAAATAGTGTTCCGCCGTAATATGGTATACACCCACCCGCTCGCTTTCGTCATAGACATACGAAAAAACGCCGTTGTCCGGTCCGACAAAAAGATAGCTTTCTGTTGCCACGAGTATGGGCCTCCTTTGCGAGCCGACTCCGGGGTCGGCGACGACCACGTGGATAGTGCCGTGAGGGAATTCCCTGTAGCTCATGCCGATGACCATGGCCGCCTCCCGGACGTTATATTTTCCGATACCGTGGGTGAGATCGACGATATTCGCCTCGGCGTTTATCCCGAGGATCACGCCCTTCATGATGGCGGCCAGAGGGTCTCTGTATCCGAAGTCGGTCGTCAGGGTAATGATGGGGCTGTTCGGCATGCGTCACCTCCAAAATGGTACAGACATTTGCATTATAATCGCACAACTCATTGCGTTTCATGCCTGCCTTCCGTCACAAAAGGCACCGTTACGATATCCTTAATCCTCCGATGAGTTCGCTTATGTCCTCTATCGCGTTCCCCTCCATGTACTTTCCTATCCCTTCGATAACCTCGGCCGTTACCGAGGGATTCACGAAGTTTGCCGTGCCCACCGCAACCGCACGCGCACCGGCAAGGAGAAATTCGATCGCGTCACCCGCGCTCATGATGCCCCCCATCCCGATAATGGGTATCTTGACCGCTTTGTATGTCTCCCACACCATCCTCAGGGCAACCGGCTTTACCGCAGGGCCCGAGAGCCCTCCGATGACATTCCCCAGTTTCGGCCTCCTGGTGCCGATGTCGATCGCCATCCCGGTAAGGGTATTGATCATGGACAGCGCGTCCGCGCCCGCCTCCTCTGCGGCCTTTGCCATAGCCGTGATGTCCGTCACGTTCGGCGAGAGCTTTACAATGAGGGTAAGGTCCGTCGCCTCCCTCACCCGCTTCACGACCTCGAAGGTCACCTTCGGGTCAGTTCCGAAGATGCACCATCCCGCCTGTTTGTTCGGACAGGATATGTTCATCTCGAGTCCGTGGATGCCGTCTGCGGCGCTCAATCTCGCCGCAGCCTCTGCAAACTCTTCGATGGAATCGCCGAAAAAATTCGCAATGACAGGAGGAGTGAACTTTCTCAGAAAAGGGAGTTTTTCCTCGATAAAGTTCTCAATGCCGACGTTCTGGAGTCCGATCGAATTGAGCATCCCTGCGGCGGTCTCGACAAGACGGGGAGGAGGGTTTCCCTCCTTCGGCTTCAGGGAAAGACCCTTGACGACAATCGCGCCGAGGCGGTTAAGGTCCACAAATTCGGAATATTCCAGTCCATAGCCGAATGTCCCGGACGCGGTCATGACCGGATTCGCGAGTTTCATTCCGCCGATGTCAACCGCTAAATTCATTTTACCCTGCGCCTGACACAAAGAATAACATACTCACCACAGAGGCACGGAGAAAAACGAGGAACTCTTTTCACTCACAGGTTGACGCAGATGGAATGTTTTCCCGAAAATGATATCCATCTTCTTCTGACCCTTCTCGGTGACTCTGTGTCTCTGTGGTCATCTTGTTTTCTCACCAGACGATTTCTTCGATCGGAAAGACAGGCCCTTCTTTGCAGACCCGCTTGTGACCGTTCACGGTCTTCACCACGCAGCCGAGACAGGCCCCGATGCCACAGGCCATATTTTCTTCCATCGAGACGTAGGCGGTAATCCCGCCCTGCCTTACCGCCTCCCGAACCGCCTTGAGCATCGGCCTCGGTCCGCACGCGTACAGCACAGGCTTCGCCTTGGGGGACGTCTGCCGCGACAAGAGGCCGTGAAGCAACCCGACAATCGGTCCCCTTTCGCCCTGAGAGCCGTCGTCGGTGCTGATGAGGAGTTCCTTCGAAAGTGTGCGAAGCTCCTCCATCAAAAAGAGTTCATGACAATTCCTCGCGCCGTAAAGGACATGACACCTCCCGGCAAGGTGTTCGATGAGCGGAAACAGAGAGGCGATACCGATGCCTCCGGCGACCACGACGGGCGTTTGATCTTCTTCCGGCGTCGGATAAGAGTTACCCAGAGGACCGAGCACATCCACGACAGTGCCCTCGCCCATGTTCCTGAGCAGCGCCGTGCCCCTTCCCCTGATGCGGTACAGAATCTGAAAGCCCCCGTCAGTTCTTCTCAGGAGGCCGAAGGGCCTTTTGAGAAGCGGGTCATAATCGCCCTCTACGCCGACCATATAGAACTGGCCGGGCATGGGTTCATGTATCGAGGTGAAGGGGTGAAGGGTGAGAAGGTTGTGTTCTTTGTGTATCGGCCGGTTCTCTGTGATCTTTGCCCTGAAATATCTACTCAAAGCGTATCTCAAGAATTTCGTATTCCATGGTCCTCGCAGGGGCCTTGATGGTGACGCTGTCGCCGACCTCCTTGCCGAGGAGCGCCCTGCCCACCGGCGAACTCACGGATATCCTGCCCTGCTTGACATCGGCCTCTTCCGTCCCGACCAGCACAAAGATATATTCTTCGTTCGCCTCGGTGTCCAGAACCTTTACGGTCGCACCGAAGGCGACGTTTGACTGACTGATCGTCGACGGGTCGATAATCTCGGCAAGGGCGAGCTTCGTCTGGAGTTCCTGTATCCGCCCCTCAATGAAGGACTGGCGTTCCTTTGCGGCATGATA
>DATJWU010000080.1:0-8187 GCA_035501055.1 Thermodesulfovibrionales bacterium | reverse complement strand
ATCCTGGGACCGGTCTCGATGAATGCTGCTGATGAGCCCCCTAAAGAGAAGGGGAAGGCCGCGGAATCTTCCGGCGAAGGCGCCGCCCCGGAGGGCGCGAAGAAGGACAACCCCAAGAACGAGGAGAAGCGACGTGCCATCCAGAGCATGAGGGACAAGACCCTCGCGGAGTTGTATAAGACCAATCCTGAGGCGAAATCAGAGGTCGAGAGCGCTGTCGGCTATGCGGTCTTTGATGCCTCAGGTGTGAACGTGATCCTGTTGGTGGGTGTCAAAGGCAAGGGAATTGCCGTGGAGAACGGAACCGGCAAGACCACGTACATGAACATGATGAGGGCCGGCACCGGTCCCGGTATCGGCTACAAAGACTACCGGATGATCTTTATCTTCCAGAACAAGAAGGTCTTCGACCAGTTCGCCACGGTCGGCATGGACGCAGGGGCATCGGCCGACGCCACGATGAAGATGGGAGGCGAAGGCAAAGAGGCCGCATATACCAAGTCATTTAACCCTTATGTGAAGATATACCAGATCACTGACAAAGGCCTCCTCCTCCAGGCCAACTGGGGCGGGACAAAGTTCCTGAAGGACAAAGACCTGAACGACTAGCCCCTGTGATTCATAAACGCGTGTGGAGTGTGTCAGGGAAAAGTGTGCTCGCACGCTTTTCCCTGCCCTTTTTGTGCCAGATACGAGGATAACGTGGGTTGGGACAGGAAGCGTGAGATGCAAGGGGGGAATGCTAGGCAGGCCTCCCGCAGGTCGGACAGCCGGGGTCCTTTGCAGCCCTGAAGGTCCTGAACTCCACCCTGGCGCCGTCCCAGACGAGGAGCTTGCCCTTGAGGTTTGTTCCCTGGCCTGAAAGGTACTTTATCGTCTCAAGGGCCTGGAGAGAACCGATGACACCCGGCGTGGTCCCGAGGACAGGGAATGTTTCGCTGGGCGGAGCCTCAGGGAAGAGGCAGCGGAGGCAGGGGGTCTCCGGCGATTGAATGAAGGAGAGCCGGCCGTCCATTCCCCATATGCTTCCGTAGACAAGGGGGATCTTCTTTCTGATCGCGGATTCGTTGAGGAGGTAGCGCGTGGGGAAGTTGTCCATGCAGTCGACGATAATATCGGCGTCTCCCACCAGTTCATCCACGTTTTCTGCCACGATCTTGTCGGTGAATGCCGTGACCTCTATGCTGTGGTTCAGCTTCCTTATGGTGATCTGCGCCGAGACCGCCTTGTTCACCCCGATCCGTGTATGGTCATGGAGTATCTGCCGGTTCAGGTTCGACCAGTCAGGCGAATCGAAGTCGCAGATCCGGATATGGCCGATCCCTGCGACGGCAAGGTATATGGAAACCGGGGAGCCGAGACCTCCCGCTCCTGCAATAAAGACCGTTGCGTCTTTGATTTTCCTCTGTGTCTCCTCGCCCCAGCCTTCCATCATCATCTGCCGGTGGTACCGCTTTAATTCCTCTTCTGAAAAAATCATCGTCTCCTCCCGCGCGGAACATGATCTTCTGTAACTGCGCGTCTATTGTATCAGTTGGAACGGAAGGCCTGCAAATCCCGTGAGGGAGCGTGAAGGAAACCCTCAGGGCGTTTGAAAACGGCGTCCCGTATTTTATACTAAAGGTGCCCTATTCTGTTTGAGGAGGAAGAACGCTTCGTCGAATGAAAATGACCGACGATGGGAACGAAACGGCAATATCATGAAACCTTTTGAGCCATACACCCTTCTGAAACAAAACAGGTACTGGTTCTTCTCGGGGCTGCTTTTCATGCTCATGGCCGCCCGAACGCTCACCGGCGTCTGGCTCGGCGATTTCTGGCAGCATGCGGCAGTCGTCAGGGAACTCGCCACAAACCCTCTCTCGCCCAGACACCCCCAACTTCTCGTAGGAGCTCCCCATGCCTTTTCTTCGCCGTTCAGCTTCGCCGTCGCCCTGATCTCGAGGATGATGAACCTTGACCCCGTAACCGCCCTTGCCCTTGCGGGGCTCGTAAATTTTGCCCTGTTCCTCGTCGCATTCCGCTGGTTCATCGTCAGTTTCTTTGACAATGACGGAGAGGCGAGTTCTTTTTACGCCCTCCTTTTTGTCCTGGTCCTCTGGGGAAAAGACCCCTGGTTCTGGAGCGCTTTTTTCCATATCTCGGTCCTCGGTTTTGTCCTGCCCTATCCGTCCACCTTTGCGTCGGCATGCATGTTCGTCTCCTTGGGACTCTATCTGAGCCATCTGAGGAGCGGCGGAACGGCCTATTATCTGCTGCTTATTCCGGTCGTGAGCGTGATTTTTCTCAGTCACCTTCCTACGGCGGTCGTGACATGCGTCGTGTTGACCTCTTTTTCTCTGGGTTTTCCGGGGAGGTTTTTGGTGAAAAACATCATGGCGCTCTTTGCCGCCTTTGCGCTTTCTTTCTGCCTCGCTGCTGCCTGGCCGTACTACAGTTTCATCGGCCTCCTCACTGCACACGCACCGGATTTTCACGGGGACAGCAGAATGCTGTATCAGCAGGTTCTCATCAGGATATTTCCTGCCCTCGTCGGTATCCCCCTGCTCGCCCTCAGGCTGAGGAAGAACATCCTCGATCCCCTGGCCGTGACCTTTCTCGGACTGACCGCGGTGTATTGCTACGGATATCTTTCGCACCGATGGGGATACGGGCGGGTCATCTCTCACATGGTGATGATGCTCCAGATCACCCTTGCCGCCTTTGCAGCCCGGATGGAGTCGCGGCTGCGCGCGGGCACTGTCGTGGCGCTGAGCTACGCGGGGATGCTCGTGATCGCGGTCGTTTTCATGGTCAATGTCCGGGTGTATCAAGGAGACGATTACCGGAAATATTCGTTCCTGTCCCTCTATACGAAGCAGTACGATCTCGTTCTGTCTGACCTGGAGACGAGTTCGTACATCCCTGCCTTTGGAGGCAAGGTGATCGCGCAGCCCTTTCCTGTTTATTTCGTTCCGGATTACGCGGAAAGGAAGAGGGACCTTCTGCTCTTCTTCTCGCAGCCCGCTACCGATGAAGAGAGGATGGCGATCATCAAAAAATACAAGCCCGATTATCTGCTTATCAGAAAGGCTCTTTCAGGGGCGAGCCCTGCGGTGTATAATTCTCTTGCGCGGTTCGGCACGGTTGTCTATTCTGACAGGGATTTTCTTTTGCTTTCCCTGAAGGAGTATCGAAGTGATCCGGCTTCACAGGGGAGGACGAAATGAAGCAGATGATAGGGGTCATCGGCGCAGGGAAGGCAGACGAGGAGACAATGAAGGTCGCTGAAGCGGTGGGCAAAGGAATTGCGGGGATGAACGCCGTGGTGATCTGCGGAGGACTTGGCGGGGTCATGGAAGCGGCGGCGCGGGGGGCGCATGCAGCAGGCGGGATCACCGTGGGCATACTCCCGCGGGACCGAAAGGAAGAGGCGAATCCCTCCATCGATGTCGCCATCGCAACCGGATTCGGCGAGGGCAGGAATGTTCTCATCGTCCGATCGGCCGAGGCACTGATCGCCGTGGGAGGAGAATACGGGACCCTCTCCGAAATCGCCCTCGCCCTGAAGACGGGGAAACCGGTTGTCGGAATCGGCACCTGGGACATACCCGGTGTTGTCAGGGCAGACGACGCGGAGGATGCCGTCAGAAAAGTCTTCGATATCCTTCGGGCGCGTTAGAGAGAGCCCCGTTTTCTTTGCTGCATCGTCGGAACCGACCTTGCTGGTGAATAATCCGCGCGGGGGCGTGCAGAGGCAGACAAGTCGCTGAAGACCGTTCGAGCGCCAGGCTGGTATACTAGGATCCTATGAGGAGAGGAGGACAGCCAAAATGAAAGTTGTATGTGTACATGGAAGCCCGAGAACGAAAGGCAACAGCGCAGCAATCGCCCTGAGGTTTCTCGACAGGGCAGAAGGACGCGGCGCCAGGACCGAGTGCTTTCACCTTAATACGCTCTCCTACAGGGGCTGCCAGGCGTGCTATGCCTGCAAGACCACACACGACCATTGCATTCTGAAGGATGACCTCTCGCCTGTGCTGGCGGCGGTGAAGGATGCGGACGTGCTGGTTCTCGCGACCCCAACCTATTTCGGCGATGTCTCTGGCCAGATGAAGTGCTTCGTGGACAGGACGTTTTCGTACCTCAAGCCTGATTACCTGACCAACAGCCGGCCGAGCCGCCTTGCGCCCGGCAAGAAGCTGCTCTTTATCATTACTCAAGGAGCGCCGGACGAGACCATGTTCGACCATGTGTTTCCGCTTTATGACAGGTTCTTCAAGTGGTACGGGTTTGCGGAGAGCAGGCTGATCAGGGCCTGCGGGGTGGGCGGCGGCGGTGTGGTGGAGGTGCCCAAGCGCTTTATGGCTGAGGCTGAAGAAGCGGCCCGGGCATTCATCTCCTGACCCGCAACGGGAATGGTCGTTTCTCATTGTTTGGTGTATAATACTCGCACACCTTTGAGCCCCCTTAGCTCAGTAGGATAGAGCACAGGTTTCCTAAGTCGACAAGACGGGATCAGCAAGTGCTTGAAAATACCGAATAACCTCTTGTTTGTAAAAGATTTTTTCTGCAAGACGACTCATCCATAATTGCCTATAAATATGCCGATTTTGACATAGTTTTATCACGTTTTTATCACGTTCGTTTCGGCAAAAAGCGCCACTAAGGATGCCTGTATCGGCGTTGTCAGGTTCATTTGCAGTTCGCTCTTGCTATTATATATCAGTAGCACTATAATGTCATTGAAATTAAACTTCAGTTACATTGGAGAGCAAATGGATTTACAAACTATTAACCCCTGGTGGAAATCAGGAAAGGTCTCCCCGGAGTTCACCGGGAGAAAAAGAAAGATATTCGATGATATCGTCAGGTACGTAGACAAGCGTCAGATAGTTCTTTTTACGGGCCTGAGAAGGGTTGGTAAAACAACCCTCATGTACCAGATCATCGACGGCCTTCTCAAAAGAGATGTGGAACCCTATAACATCATGTATTTCTCGTTCGACGAGATGAGATATGATCTCGAAGAGATCATGAAACAGTATGAGACAGAGGTACTCCAGGGGGATATCTCAAGAAAGAAAGTCTATATATTCCTCGACGAGATACAGAAGCTTGAGGGCTGGCCTTCAAAAGTCAAACTCCTTTATGACTCAAATCCCAGGCTGAAAATCTTTCTCACCGGTTCGGCACAGATAACCATGTGGCAGGGCACAAGGGAAAGTCTTGCAGGAAGGTTCTTTGATTTTATGATCAAGCCCCTGGACTTTGAGGAGTACCTCGATTTCAAAGAAGTCGAGATAGACAAGCACAGGGTGCGGATTCCGGCGATGGCGAACAGTTGTTCCGGAGGGATGGCGAACACTTAAACCATAGCGAAGCCGGACATTACAAATCTTACGATTAGTGTTCGCGTTGAGTCAAGGCTGACCTTGTTTTTCTCATGGATTCACCGTTTCCTTTCAAAGCTATCTTATGTGCATTATGAACGATTCTGTCGAGAATGGCGTCGGCCATGGTCGGCTCGCCGATGCGATCATGCCACTTTGAGACAGGATATTGACTGGTGATGAAGGTGGACTTAAGGCCGTGGCGATCTTCCATCAGTTCCAGGAAGTGTCGGCGCTCCTCCTCGGTCAATGGTTCCATCGCCCAGTCATCTATGGCGATAAGTTCAAATTTTGAAAGCCTGGCGAGAAGTTTGAAATAGCTGCCATCCGCACGAGCGATCTCCATTTCTCCGAAGAGCCGTGTAGAGCGATAGCGTACGGCATTAAAGCCTTCCCGGCACGCCTTGTTCACAAACGCATCGGCGAGGTAGCTTTTGCCAATGCCGGTCGGGCCGGTGACGATCACGTTTTGATGCGATCTGATCCACTGGCAGCTTGCCAGAGACCTGATAACCGATTTATCAAGCCCTCTGGGGTGCTGATAGTCGATCTCCTCGATGGTGGCATTGGTTCTCAGTCGCGCAGACCTCAGTCGCTTGGTGAGTTTCCTGTCCTCTCTGGCGCTCCACTCACGATCCACGATCATAGCGAACCGATCATCGAAGCTCAGGTCGCTCAAAGAGGGCTGCCCAAGCTGCTCCTGAAAGGCAGCCGCCATGGTATGCAGTTTCATCTGCGATAGTTTCTCGATTGTTTGATGCACTCTTTTCCTCCTGTGCAGTGGTTTTGTGGGTATATCTACCCCTTGGCCGATCTCCGTTAATCGATCCTTGGCCATTTTAAGAAGCCGTTTCTTCCGAGTAGTACTCTTTCCCGCGGATATTGTCATGGTATATGGCGGCGATCACCTCCTTTTGCTTGATGAAGGGTATGCGGTCAAAGCCGGTCTCCAGGATTGATTTGACGCTCTTATAGGAGAAGGCCTTGAAATGAACCGCCCTTATGCAGGCGGCTTCGAGCCTCTCCTGGGAATATCGTTTGCCGAGCCTAAGTATTCCAAGGCATGCCCTGAATCCCTGCTCAGGATGCGGCCTGCTCGAAAGAATCGTTTCTGCTACCTTTGCGGTTGCAGGGCCGGTCTGCTCCGCCCAGCTGATAATCCTTGACGGGGTCCACTCCAGATGCTTCTGGTGAGATTTCGGCATATGCTCGGCCACCGTGGTGTGAGCCCGCTTCCGATAACTGCGGGCATGGGTCACAATGCGTCTGGCGCCGTAGAAGATCTCCACGGTATCGGCGCTCAGGAATATCTCTACTTTCTTGCTCCTCAGCTGAAACGGAACGCTATAGAAGCTCCCGTCGGCATCAACGTGATAATCGATATTCACGGTGGCCCGCTTGAAATCAATGTAGCGGTACCGCTCGGCCGGAAGAGGCTTCAGCGACGGTTTGTCCAAAGTCTCAAAGAGCTCCCTACGACTGCTGTTGAGCTTCTTGAACTTCCGAGTATTGAGGCGTTCCAGAAGTTCTTTGATCCTCTCGTTGAGCTCATTTATGCTGAAGAACGTGTGATGCCTCAGTGCCGCGAGGATCCAGCGGGTGACCAATAACACTCCGGCCTCAACTTTTGCCTTGTCTTTGGGTTTTGCGGGACGAGCGGGAATTATGGCGGTATTGTAATGCTGTGCAAGGCTCAGATAAACGGGATTCAGATCAGGTTCATACCGGCATGCCTTGGATACCCCGCTGCGTAAATTGTCCGGGATTAGGATTTCAGTGACGCCCTGAAAATATTCGAAAGCATGGATATGTGCCTTGATCCAGAAGGGAAGACTTTGCGACGGGAGCGCTTCGGCGTACGTATAGTTACTTGCTCCAAGGACTGCCACAAATACCTGGGCGTCGGATATCTCGCCGGTGACAGGGTCCTTAATGGGCACCGTCTGGCCGGCAAAGTCGATAAACATCTTCTCGCCGGCTCGGTGCTCCTGCCTCAAGCTGATGTCCAAGTTCTTGGACCAGCGGTTATAGTATTCAGAAAACTGGGTATGCTGATACCCTTCCGGAAACCGCTCCTTATATTCGAGCCACAGAAGCTGCAGGGTGACGCCCTTCTTCCGAAGCTCGCAGTGGATCTCTTCCATGTCAGGCAGTGGACGACGGACCGGCTTTGGGTTCCTTTTGCGTTCGTTGAGTACCGCTTCGAGTGCCGCGTCATCCAGGTCTTCCGGGAGCGGCCAGGAAAGGCCTGCTTCCTTTGCTTTTTGGACGTAGTCGACTACGGTGCTTGGTGCTACCCCGCAAGCCCGGCCTATCTGCCGTTTCTTCAGGTGCAGCCCAAAATAAAGTCTCAGTATCTCTCGCGCCATTCGCATGGATATACTCCTGTTTGCCATCGTTCCTCCAGAAAAGTTTTGGAGAAACAATGACTTATTCCTATGGATTCTATCCAGCTTCGGCTATGGTTATTCCGTCAGGCAGGTTTGCCAGTTCCGTTCCGGTCTATGCCGAACACCTATTCCGGAATTACTCAAAAAGTGTTCGCCACTTTTCCGGAATTACTGTTCGATTTCGGCCGGAACAGGTGTTCGATTTGCTCCGGAACGAGTGTTCGACATGGCCCGGAATTCGCACCTTGTTCTTTAGGATCAGCAAATTCTCGGCATTCCTCTCCTCAGCCGCCTTGGTAAAGTTGAATGAGCCGGTAATGACCGTCTCTTTGTCAATGATCATCACTTTGTTATGGGCGATGGCGTGTTGGGCGTCAATGTACGTTGGAATCCCCATATTAAACGTGAAATCTGCGGCACTATAC
>DATJWU010000079.1:0-3658 GCA_035501055.1 Thermodesulfovibrionales bacterium | reverse complement strand
CGATGATGTAGCTCAGGACGATTCGCCCCGGGGTCAATCCCCTGAGGAAAGGAGAACTGTTGTGTGCATGACTCATTGCCAATGGTCTCCTCCGTTTTGTCAGCCTTGGGAATCCCTCTTGCAACCAGTGTAACAACCTCTTTCGAGGCAAATCAACTGGTTTGTTTGAGGAGATCTGATCAGCGCGTCAGCTCCGGACATTGTCGGCCTCCCTTCGCGGTTCTCTCATTGTATTTTTCCACCCCCTTATATTAATCTTTACTGAAGATGCAGTGAGACCGCTATGTACAAAGAATACTTTGATCTTCAGGAAACACCTTTCTCAATAGCGCCAAACCCGCGCTACCTCTACATGAGCGGGGGACATCAGGAAGCCCTTGCCCATCTCCTGTACGGTATCAGGAGCGATGGAGGCCTCGTCCTTCTGACCGGCGAGGTCGGCACGGGAAAGACCACACTCTGCCGCTTCCTCCTTGAGCAGATCCCCGGGGATACCGATGTCGCCTTTCTCCTCAACCCGAAGCTGACGGTCAAAGAGCTTCTCGCCGCGGTCTGCGACGAACTCCGGATCACCTATCACGAAGGCGAACCGAGCGTGAAAGTCTTTGTCGACCTGATCAACAACGCCCTGCTGGATGCCCATGCACGGGGCCACAGGACCGTCCTCATCATCGAAGAGGCCCAGAACCTCGGCATCGACGTCCTGGAGCAGCTGCGGTTGCTCACGAACCTCGAGACCGATGAACAGAAGCTCCTGAAGATCGTCCTTATAGGGCAGCCCGAACTCCGCGACATGCTCTCCCGCCCGGACCTCAGGCAGCTTTCCCAGAGGATCACCGCCCGTTACCACCTCGCCCCCCTCGCGAAGGATGAGGTCGGTGCCTATGTGGCACATCGCCTCACGGTTGCGGGAGGGAAACGCACCCTCTTTCCCCCTTCTGTGATTTCGTCCGTCGCGCGTCTGAGCAAGGGCATACCCCGTCTCATCAATCTGCTCTGTGACAGGGCGCTCCTCGGCGCCTATACGCAGGGAAAGGACAACGTTGACAGGTCCATAGTGAAGAATGCGGCAGCCGAGGTATTCGGAGAGACCGGCAGCCTGCTGAGTCGCCACCGCAGACTTTTGTGGTGCGCAGTCCCTTCTCTCATAGTGCTGATGATCGTCTTCGGCCTCGCGTATCGCCTCCACACCGCGTCTCTGCAGGAAAAGGGAACCAGGGAGTCGTCTCCCTCAGCCGCCTGGAACGTGTCTCTTCCGGGCATTGACACCGTATGGTGGTTCGGCGGACGGCCTCTGAGGGAGAGGTTTCCCGACATCGCCGCAGGAGGGAGAGATCCGGGGGAATTCCCCGGGGTCCTGTTGTCTGGCGATGGCCCGCTCCGAAAAGAGGACAAAGAGTCCCTCTCTCAAGCCGCCATCACTCACCCCGGGCCTCTCAAGGGAGAAGATCAGGGGATTGCCGGCAGCACGCCGACGGGAGAGAGAAGAGAGGAGCACTGAGCATGTCGTACATTCTGGAGGCCCTGAAAAAGGCTGAGAAGGAGCGCCGCCGCGCCGCACGGACAGACATGCCTCTCCCTTTTACCGGAGAAGTGCAGAAGAAGAAAAGGTCGCCTTTATCGATGGTTCTGCCTATTGCCGTTGTATTCATGAGCGCCGCGCTGCTCGTTTTCTGGACAAAACCGTGGAAACCACAGGGGCCGTCACCTTCTGCGCACGGCGACGCGCAACCACAGCCTGCGCCAAAAGCGGTATCCGCAGTCGCCCGTCAGGATCGCGGGGATTCCATGAACGCTCCGCGGGAGACGCCTGCCGACGAGCCCGAGCGGCCGTTGAATATCCCTGCAGCACCCCCGCCTCTTTCAGCCAATTCCGCATCGTTTCGGAGTCCAGAACAGCACGTGCCCCCTCAAAAGGCACCACTCCTTCATGAGCTGCCCCCTTCGGTTCAGGGCAGCATACCGGAGATAACGATTTCGGCCCACTATTATGACAGCGACCCTCCCTCCAGAGTGGCCACCGTAAACGGCAGGGTCATGCACGAAGGCCAGGCGGTTTCGCCTGGATTGACAATAGAGCGGATCACACCCTCCGGCGTCGTCTTCGGCTATCAGGGCTACCTCTTCCAGAAAGAGGTCTTCTGATCGTGGCCTGAAGCAGGTTGCATTTCTTTCAAGAGGACGTACAATGTCCTTAGCATTGCATCTGGAGGCTGACCATGGCAAGAGAGAACAAGACAGAGAAGATACGCCGGAGGGAAAAGAGCGCTTCCGGGACCTCCGTCAGCGACTCTGCGGACGTTGAACCCTGCCTTGCAACCGCCGCGGAGCTGCTCAAGAACCCCGCGGCCATGTACTGTGCCCTGGTGGAGCATGTCCCGGCGGTGGTGTATATTGCAGCCCTTGACGTGCAGACCACTCCCGTCTTTATCAGTCCCCAGATCCGCACGCTCCTTGGTTTTTTGCCCCACGAGTTTTACGGGACCGACCTGTGGCTGCAGCTGATCTACCCTGAAGACCGTCAAAAGGTGATCGACGCCCGGGCGAACACAAGGACGAGCCTCTCCGGCCTTGCACTGGAATACAGGGTGTTCGCAAAAGACGGTGGAGTCCTTTGGTTCAGGGACAGGGCCGAAGTATTGCGTGACCACAAAGGGAACCCCCTCTGTCTCCAGGGTGTTGTCCTCGACATTACCGACCTGAAGCATGCCGAAAAGCGTTACCGCGAGCTCGGCGGGCATCTGCTCTCGGTCAGGGAAGAAGAGCGGAAACGCATCGCCCGTGAAATCCATGATGAACTGGGGCAGGTGATGACGGCCCTGAAGTTGGAGCTGGACCTCATCGGGAGCGAGCTAGGGGAGAACGAAGGCGCATGCTCCAGGCGCTTAAAAGGCATGACGAAACTCATTACCGGGGCTTTGAAGACCGTAAAAAGAATCTCCTCGGAACTCAGACCCCCCGCCCTCGACACCCTTAGCCTGGGCGCTGCCGTGGAGTGGGAAGCGGGAGAGTTTCAGAAAAGGACGGGCATCAGGTGCGAGGCGTTTCTTGAACCCGCGGAGATCGACCTCGACCGGCGGACCTCCACCGACGTCTTCCGCATCATCCAGGAGGCCCTCACCAACGTAGTGCGCCACGCCGGCGCAAAGAGGGTCAGGGTGACATTGAAGAAGCGCGCTCACGATATGCTTATCGAGGTGTCCGACAACGGCAGGGGAATCACGAAAGAACAGGCCCTCGGCAAAAACTCTTTCGGCCTTCTCGGGATGAGAGAACGTGTGAGCGTACTCGGCGGCACGATGGGCATCCGCGGCGTGACGGGAAAAGGCACCATTCTTTGCGTCTCCATACCCCTCAGTCGTGCCGGCGGCAGCGCCGCGTGATCAGGGTCCTCATTGCCGATGACCACCCCGTTGTCCGCAAAGGACTGAGAAACGTCTTTAAAGCGACATCCGATATTGTCGTGGCAGGAGAGGCTTCTGACGGTTACGAAGTCCTCGAAAAGGTCTCCGGGGGACACTACGACGTGCTTCTCCTCGACATTTCGATGCCGGGAATAGACGGCCTCGAGCTGCTGAAGGAGCTCAGAAGATCGAGTCCTGGACTCCCTGTGCTGTTCCTCAGCATATACCCGGAAGAGCTGCACGGGGTACGGGCG
>DATJWU010000078.1:0-4271 GCA_035501055.1 Thermodesulfovibrionales bacterium | reverse complement strand
CCCCCCGTGATGGTCACTGAGCCGCTGATGAGGCTCATCGAGGAATTTGAGCCATAACCGCAGTCATACCCTCCTTGCAGGCTTACCGGCACCGGGCGGTCAAGAAGCAGATCTTCAGGCAGGTCTGTGGCAAGGACCCTGATCACCTCGTTCTCCCCCGCAGCTCCGTAAGCCTCTTGAATGCTGGAGAAATCCACAGCCCCCATTCTCACCGGCTGATCAGCGCAGGCGGTGAACCCTGCGGTGCAGATCCTCATTGCCGTCATGCTGACCGAGCCTGATGGATCGCTTCCGCTGCAATCCCCTCCCCAGCGGTTAAAGACATACCCCGCAAGGGGCACTGCAAGAAGATTCGCTGTCGCACCGCCGTTGTACCAGCATCCCCCCGAGCAGTCGGGCACTACCCGGCCAGCCTGGGATATGTTCATGTTTGTGATCAGCGTATATCCAACCTGCCCGGAATCCTGGTTGACCATCAAAGAAGACTCATCAACCGCTTCAAATGCAGCGCCGGTCACACGCCCGAGTTCGTGAAGCACGTCATTATTCCATCCCGGGTCGGGCGCTCCTGAAATGTACCACGATGAACCGTTATCAGCCAGTATCATGCCGTACTTCTTGAGGGCCGTGAGAATGACCTGCGTATCCCGGGAAAAACCCGATATGTCGAAATCCGCTTTTAGACGGAACCGCTGCCCCATAGGCGGATATTGTTGCCCTGTCAGGCTTGAGGCTTCGTGGCGGGCGGGCCAGATAAACGTGTTTCTTGTCTGCGGCGCGGTAAAGCGTACCGCATGTTTTATCTCGCCCCCGGCAACCTCGTCGTATCTCACCAGTCCCGGCAAAATGGGAAGACCGGCTGCGTCTGCGGATGTCCATGTTGAGGGGCGCAGCATATTGGAACTCAGGTTGAAAATCGCCCCTGAACCGGCAAGCCATGAGCCCTCGGGCTGAGGATAGGCAGCATAGAGCTCATAGAGGATGCATCTGTCTTTGTCAACCACCAGCACATGCCTGTCTCCGCCGGACTGCGGCCCTCCTTCGATGGGTGCGTCGGGCGGGATGGGGTAAGGACCCGGATCGCTTTCATCTGCGTAATCAAAGGAGACGTGCACGTGCGGCTGCGAGCCGCTCACGATCGTATAAGGAATGCCGATGGGACCGCCGTCCCACAGGCCTGAACCGAAGTCAGCGTGAAGACCTTTGCCTGCGCCGATGGTGGTGACGTACCCTTGAGAACCGGGGTCAAGGGGCAAGGTGTCGACAGGTGCGTTCCATATGTTATCAGCTCCAAAAACGGGGCATCCGGCAATCGACGGCGCTGCGACCGCGTTGCTCGCAAACGTGCACGCAATGATCACTCCCGCGAAAAGACCGAGAAACTTTTTGCAGGAACTGTTCATGAGAACCTCGCAATCACCACACCAATATACCAATGATAATGCGAGGGAGACAAATTAAATATTTTTCACTTAACCCTTATTGTTCATGCATGGCTGTCCCCTGCGGGAGGTATCCGGATTCAAAACAGGATTCAGGGTTATTGGTCACTTGCAGGCAGGGAGTATCGTGCAATAATTAAAGTGTGGGCAAGGAGAGACGGGATGTTTCTTAAAGTCGGTCATCGCGGGGCAAGGGCATACGAGGTCGAGAATACGCTCGAGAGCTTCAGAAAGGCGATCACGCTGGGGGCCAACGCCATTGAGCTGGATGTGCGAGAAGCAAAAGACGGAACGCTGATCGTCAGTCACGACGACAATCTGAAGAAGGTCTTCGGAAAAGACGTTGACGTGAAAGAAGCCACCCTGAAGGAACTAAAGAAGGCGAGCGGAGGCGCGGTCCCCGCCTTCGGGGAGGCCCTGCGCTTTGCAGACGGAAATGTCGAAAAGATTCTTGTAGAATTGAAAGAGGCCGGTTATGAAAAGAAGGCCCTTGAAGTCATAAAGAAAGAAAAATTGACCGACAGGGTGATCCTCGTCTCTTTTCACGAAGAGGCGCTCTCGAACGTGAGGAAGTTGGACAAAGGGATTGAAACCGGACTGATTTACGCCAGGCATAAAAATCCGGTTGACGCTGCACTGAAACTCGGCGCTCAATATCTCCTTCCTCTCTACAGGTTCACCCATACCAGGAACGTTGAAAACGCGCACACGCATAATCTCAAGGTCATCGTCTGGACGATCAATACTGAAGAGGAGGTGAAGAAGTATATCGCGAAAGGAGTGGACGGCATCGCGAGCGACAGGCCTGATATTTTCAAGAGCCTTGGATGAGCAGACGATCATGCTCCGCAAATTGCTTGACGGTTCCGGCAGCGCGTGGCAGATGAGAGAGAAGTCACGGAGCCAAATCGAGAGGGAGGCTTGACGGACTCACACGAAGACGTGGTCAACGAGAAGGAGGGAACATCATGGATGATGAAACAGGGCGCAGGCTGGACGCATTGGGAACCACAAGGAGCGGAATGCAGCCCAATGTCGCTGCTGCCCTGGCGTACGTTTTTACGATAGTAACAGGGCCCATTATCCTTATGATCGAGAGGGAAAACAAATATGTGCGGTTCCACGCCGTGCAGGCAATCCTGTATGGAGTTGTCTGGATTTTGCTTTGGATGTTCTTCGGCATCGCAGTGAATGAAATATGGTTTGTCCCCACGTTCATGTGGATTTTTGACGCCCTTCTTCACTTTATCATTATGCTCGGGGGACTCGTAATCCTGCTGCTCCTGATATACAGGACCTATAAGGGAGAAAAAATCATGCTGCCCATTCTGGGGCGCATCGCGGAGAAACTCGTCTGAACGATCCGCAGAGGGCGACAGTGTGATTTCCCTTTCCCCTTCTCTTGTTTATTATTCACCCTTCTTCCTGCGTTGCGTTACCGTCTCTCCTCCGATACCCCAGTTGTCGGTTTCGATCTCATCGATCGTCACGACCGTCGTGTGAGGGTTCTTCCCCAAGATGCGTGCGAGAAGCTCGGTAACTCCGCGGATGAGTGCTGCTTTCTGCTCGGATGTCGCACCTTCCTTTGTGATTTTGATGTTCACATAGGGCATGACTGCCTCCTTGCCGGCGTTCCAGGTTTCTCAAAAAAGGATCCTTCGTTTCCTTTATTTGAAAAGATTATAGATCATCTCCGGACATAATTCCGAGCAATTTTCGGTGAACGTCTCTTATGATGAGGAATCATGGCCGTTCATCTGAACTGAAACCATGCAGGTCTCTCCTGTGATATACTGTTTTGAAAACTCTTCAATTTCATGCAGCAATGGGTAAAGATCACAAAAAAAAGTGATGACCATAGATAAAGAATGAAAAAAGAGAAAAAGAAAGAACACCTGATGAATGAATCGTCGCTGCGGCATCGAGAGATGGCAGCACTAAAGGGATTTGAGAGAGCCAAGAGCGCTGATGAGGCATTGCAACTGGCCAGATTCACGATGGACAATATTGTCGATGCGATTTACTGGATGGACTCGAAGGCTCAGATCATCGACGTGAACGAGACTGCGTGCAGCATGCTGGGCTATACCCGCGAGGAGTTGCTTAATTTCACTGTGTTCGATATCGATCCCGACTTCACGGCAGACGAATGGGTAAACACCTGGGAGGCACTTAAAAGCCACGGTAAGCAGACGATCGAGACGAAGCACCGGACGAAAGAGGGACGAATTATACCCGTGGAAATCATGGCCAACTACCTCCGCTTTGGCGGCAGGGAACTCGACTGTGCATTTGCTCGCGACATCTCCCAGCGCAAGCAGACGGAAGAGGCACTCCAGGCGAGCGAAGAACGTTTTCGCAGCCTTGTCGAGTCAACGAGTGATTGGATTTGGGAGGTCGATCAAAAAGGAGTGTACACCTATGTGAGTCCCCAAATCAGGAATCTGTTGGGCTATGCACCTGAAGAAGTGATCGGGAAGACCCCGTTCGACTTAATGCCTGCTGACGAAGCGCACCGCATTTCAGAAATCTTCAAATCCATCGCGCTCAATCAGGAATCTTGAAAATATCAACCGTCACAAGGATGGTCACCTTGTGGTCCTTGAGACGAGCGGAGTGCCCTTCTACGACTCTCATGGTGATCTTGGAGGATATCGGGGCATTGACCGCGATATCACCGAGCGGAAGGTTTTCGAAGAGCGTTTGGAAGTCTCACTGAGAGAAAAAGAAACCCTTTTGCGGGAGCTCTATCACAGGACTAAGAATAATATGCAGGTTATTTCCAACCTTATTGACCTTCAAGCAGCAGCCGTCGAAGATGAACACACA
>DATJWU010000077.1:0-2292 GCA_035501055.1 Thermodesulfovibrionales bacterium | reverse complement strand
CCGCTTTACTGCCCTGGTCCATGACATAGGTGCCGGTAAAATCATTCGTAGTGTTGCGGGCTGGCTGCCCGGCCGATGCAGGTGAAGTCATGCAAAGGAGGGAAATCAGAAAGAGCACGGTTTCCATTCGTCCCCTCCTGCAGACCGCAACAAAACGGTTCAGCGGCCGCATACAAAACCCGGTTCGGTCCCGAAGAGGAGGAGCACCGCGGGGATAATCATGTCATGGAAGAGAGACATTTACCGGCACTCAATCCGACCTATGACCGGCAGCCCTGAGGGAAACCGCGAAGCGTCATCATAGGTAACCCGACAGACGCCCACCGAATCCGGAAGGCGCCTCGAGAGTTCCGCC
Source organism: Thermodesulfovibrionales bacterium (assembly GCA_035501055.1). Lineage (GTDB taxonomy): Bacteria > Nitrospirota > Thermodesulfovibrionia > Thermodesulfovibrionales > UBA9159 > DATJWU01. The sequence goes on along the minus strand of DATJWU010000077.1, from coordinate 1,937 downwards.
CGGGTCCCTTCATAGGAACATCGTATCCAGTAGCCTCCGGCATCTCTTGGGAAATTCCATGTGGCGATCCATCCCCCCGTGGTCCTCGACCTTTTGTCATAGACGAGGGACGCATTTTTTTCGGGAGGGCCGCTGAAGAAGGTCACCATCTCGAGCCGGTGAGGCATGGAGTTGTACGACACGCTCCATTCAGGCGGGGGAGAAACCGCTTTCTGGTCAACTTCGATCGTGGCGGGGCACCATGCCTCGTCACCGGCGAAGCATATTCCGGCCAATCCAAGGGCAAGAACAACCGCGCACAGCGAGAGAACGCTTTTCATTCCTCGTCCTATTCCCCGCTGCCTGCCCTGGTGATCAACGCACGAGTCCGGCAGGCCAGCAGTCTTTTCTCTTGAATCGTAACCCGCGAAGGCGACCAAGTCAAGCAGACGAAGACTTCAGGGGTGCTCCTCTGTGAATGCCCGTGCTGCCCATCCGGAAAGGAGAGCGCGGGGTGCATGTAGTTATCTTCACATTCGCCGGATCAGGTTGGGTGGACTAAATAATTTCCTGTGGTCAACATCTTTAATGTCTGGTATGATTCTAAGCAAAGCGGGCAACCGCCTTGCCAAGGAAGTCAGGACCTACGGGTGGAGGCATCATATGCATCGTTCTGAAATAATGACCTTTGTATCGCTGACTATGCTCATGGGAGTAATGGGGAAACTCAAAGAGTCAGGACATGACGAAAGAGCGTTTCATATGAATCTTCGGCGATCACTTTTATTGCCTGGACTTTTGCTGATAATCCTGGGCGCCGTGGGCTGTGCCCACTATCCCGTAAATCAGCCGCTTACGCAGGTCAATCCCGACACTGGATACCGCGGCAAATTGATGGGAGTTCCCGGAAATTCTGATGAACTCTTGCTCTACCTTACTTTCTCAGGCGGTGGCACCAGGGCAGCAGCCTTTTCCTATGGAGTGCTCGAAGAACTGAGAGCGACAGAAGTGACCATCGGCGGAAAGAAGAGGCGACTTCTTGATGAGGTTGACGGAATCTCCGCAGTCTCGGGAGGCAGCTTCACTGCCGGATACTATGGCCTGTTCGGAGAGCGTATCTTTGAAGACTTCGAAACGAAATTCCTGAAGAGAAATATCCAGGGCAGTCTCACGTCAAGAATTTTTCTCAACCCCTATAACTGGGTCAGACTCCTGTCGCCCTACTTCGACCGCAGCGACCTGGCTGCGGAGTACTACGACGAACACGTCTTCGATCACGGGACTTTCGGTGATATCGCAAAAAGGAAAGGCCCGATGGTCCTTATCAATGCCACGGACATGGTGGATGGCATACGGCTCTCCTTTAACCAGGATGCTTTCGATGTAATCTGCTCTGATGTCTCGACATTCCCGGTGGCGAGGGCTGCCGCCGCTTCATCTGCGGTGCCTATCCTCCTGACTCCCATAGCTCTTCGGAATTATGCCGGCGCCTGCGGCTTTTCCCTGCAGGCAAATCTCCAAACGGTGCTGAAAGAGCAGGAGACCTCCTCACGCCGGTATCATATTGTCAATGATCTCAGGCCTTTTCTTAATGCGGAAAGGAAGAGATATATCCATCTTGTCGATGGAGGCGTTGCGGACAACCTTGGCCTGAGACAAGCCCTCGACAGGGTAACGCTCTTCGGAAATCTCTGGAGTACCCTCCGGTATACGGGACTGGAGAACACCCACAAGGTCGCGTTTCTCGTGGTGAACGCAGAGACCGAGGTGAGCAAGTCACTCAATCTTTTCGATAAGCCGCCCGCGTTTGGTGCAATGCTCGATTCTTACTCCTCAATTGCAATTACCCGGTATAACTATGAGACGATCATGTTGCTCCGTGAGAGCTTCAGGCGATGGACCGAGGAGGTGCAGAAAAGCAGGTGCGGAAGCGATCCAATATCCACAGAACCGGGGGC
>DATJWU010000076.1:0-4003 GCA_035501055.1 Thermodesulfovibrionales bacterium | reverse complement strand
AAACGCCCTTCCTGTTCAGAGACGCGATGGTCCCCGCACATCCGAGTGCCTCATCATCGGGATGGGGGGCGAGGACAAGGACCTCCCTGCAGTCGGGAAACCCGCCCGTCACCGCAGTGTCTCCCGACGCATTCGGAGACTTCGAAAAAAAGCTAGGCGTGACATTACATACATGGTATCATATGACCTATGCGCTTTGCTTTCTGTGAATCGGATCAGGGAACCGAGGAATTGAAAACAGAAGCGGGGACGCGGAGAGACGGGAAGAGGGATAATCATGACATCTCCCCAGGTTGAGGTCTTTCTCCAGACATTGATCGCCGGGTTCCTTCTCGGCGGACTCTACGCCCTCATCGGGCTCGGCATGACCCTGATCATGGGGGTGATGAAGATCATCAACCTCGCCCACGGCGAGCTCATGATGGTCGGCATGTATATCGCCTACTGGATGTTCGTGCTCTTCCACATCGACCCCTATCTCTCGGTCTTCATCGCCACGCCTGTCCTGTTCTTCCTGGGGGTGGGGATCCAGAAATACCTCATCAACCCGGTGCTCAAGGTCGACTCGATCCTTCCCGAAAACCAGGTCATCCTCACCGTCGGCATCGGCATGGTCCTGTCGAACCTCGCGACGCTCTTCTTCACTGCCGACTACCGCTCCACACCCGTTGATTATGCGACAAAGGCCTTTTACCTGAGCGACGTATGGAAGGCCTCTCCCATCGAACTCTCCCTTTCGATACCCTGGACGGTCTCCTTTGTCATCGCCGTGGTCATTACCATTGCGCTGTGGTTCTTCCTCGGCAGGACGGACACGGGCAAGTCGATCCGCGCGACCGCACAGGACCTCGATGCCGCGCTCCTCATGGGCGTGAATGTGAGGCTGATGAGGGTGGTGACCTTCGGGATCGGCTCGGGGCTTGTCGGCGCTGCAGGATGCCTCTTCATCCCGATCTATTATCTCTTCCCCTCGCTCGGCGGACAATTCACCCTGATCGCCTTTGTCATCACGATCCTCGGGGGTCTCGGCTCGACAGTCGGCGCGATCATCGGCGGGCTGATCCTCGGGGTCTTCGAATCGATGACCGCGACCTATGTCGGCATGGGATGGGCGCCGGTCGGCAGATTCGTCGTCTTCGTCGCCGCACTCATATTCCTCCCCGGCGGCGTCGCCTCTCTCCTGAAGAAACGGAGATTTGCACGATGAAACGCTTCCGTCCTCTTGTGGTGCTCGCCGTGCTCGCACTCCTCCCGCTGACCGGCCTCAGCAGTTACATGATGCACATCCTGATCCTCGTGATCATGTGGGCGGCCGTGGGCATGGCCTGGAACCTGCTGGGCGGCTACTGCGGCCAGGTGTCGTTCGGCCATGCGGCGTACTTCGGCGTCGGCGCCTATACCTCGGGCATCATCTACACCAAGCTCGGGTTGTCGCCGTGGCTCGGCATTCCTGCGAGCATTGTGGTCGTTACGCTTTTCTCCTTTGTGCTCGGGTTTATCGTTCTGAGACTCCGGGGGCCCTTTTTTGCCCTCGCGACCCTTGCGAGCGGGGAGGTGATGAGGGTCACTGCCGAGAACACGGTCGACCTCACGGGCGGGACGCTGGGGATCATGATACAGCAGAGGACCTGGGTCGGGAAGACATGGTACTACTACATCGTCCTCGCCATTGCCGCGTTCGTGTTTGTGCTCGTCAAGGTGCTGATTGAGTCGAAGCTCGGGTACTATTTTGTGGCGATCAGGGAAGACCAGGACGCCGCGGAATCGCTCGGCATCAATACTACCCTCTATAAAACGATCGCGCTCTGCCTGAGCGGCGCCCTTACCGGGATGGCCGGCGCGTTCTATACGAACTATATGGGGTACATCGACCCCCACGTCGTGTTCGGCCTGCACGACATTTCGATTATCACGATCATGATCGTCATGGTGGGCGGCGTGGCGACATATTGGGGGCCCCTCGTGGGCGCGCTGATCATGGTCCTGCTCGCGGAGCTCATCAGGTCCCTCCCCGGGCTCGGTGCGGCGAACCAGACACTCTTCGGCATACTCCTGATCGTGATCATTATTTTCCTGCCGAACGGCATCGTCGGCGACCGCCGGAAAATCGCGCGGCTTTTCGGCGTGGCGAGGGCACCGTCATGACGCTGCTGGAGGTGAGGAAGGTCTCGATGTTCTTTGGGGGCCTTGCGGCGATCTCCGACGTCTCCTTCGGAATCGGGAAGGGCGAAATCCTTGGACTCATCGGGCCCAACGGCGCCGGAAAGACGACGCTCTTCAATGTGGTGAACGGTTTCTACGAGCCGTCGAGGGGTGAGGTCTTTTTCAGGGGGCAGAAGATATCGGGTCTCAAACCGCATCAGATCTGCGCGCGCGGGCTCGCGAGGACCTTCCAGGTCGTGAAACCGCTCCAGAGAATGAGCGTGCTCGACAATGTAATCGCCTCGGCATTCCTCAGGGCGAAGACCAAGGCTGAGGCAGAGGAACGCGCGCTCGAGACGATACGGTTCACCGGTCTTTACAATGACAGGGATGTGACTTCAAAGGGCCTTCCGCTCGGCAAACGGAAGAGGCTCGAAATCGCGAGAGCCCTCGCCACCCAGCCGGAGCTGCTCCTCCTTGACGAGTCTTTTGCCGGGCTCAACCCTCACGAACTCGACGAGTCGATAGGCATCATAAGGAAGATAAGGGACAGGGGAATTACGATCATGATCATCGAACACCACATGAAGGTCATCATGTCGATTTCAGACAGGATCGTGGTCCTGAGTTACGGAGAAAAGATCGCTGAAGGCACGCCGCAGGAGATCGGGAACAATCCCCTCGTGGTCGAGGCGTACCTGGGAGAGGCCCAGGGTGCTTGAAATACGGAACATAGATGTTTTCTACGGCGATGTCCAGGCTGTTTGGGATGTCTCTTTCGGCGTGAAGAAGGGCGAAGTCGTCGCGCTCATCGGGGCGAACGGGGCGGGGAAGTCTACGGTGCTGAAGACGATCTCGGGCATCCTGAGACCGAAAAAAGGGGAGATCCTCTTTGAGGGCGACGCGGTGGAGAAGATCGAACCTTTCAGGCTTATCGAAAAAGGCATGGCCCATTGCCCTGAGGCGAGGAGACTCTTTGTCGAGATGACTGTGGAGGAGAACCTCGATATGGGCTCGTTGCGGGGAAATGCGAAGAAACAGAGGGAGAAGACGAAGGAAATGGTCTTCGGGTTGTTCCCGAGACTGAAGGAGCGCAGACGGCAGCTCTCGGGAACATTGAGCGGCGGAGAGCAGCAGATGGTCGCCATCGGCAGGGGCCTGATGTCGCTGCCGAAGCTGCTGATGTTCGATGAACCTTCGCTGGGTCTCGCGCCCATTCTCGTCAGAGAGATATTCAGTGTCATCCGGAGGATCCGCGAAGAAGGGGCCACCGTCCTGATTGTCGAACAGAATGTGAAACAGACCCTTGCCATTGCCGACAGGGCCTATGTGCTCGAAAGCGGTAAACTGGTGATGGAGGGCACAGGCCACGCGCTGCTCAACGACGAACACGTCAAGGCCGCGTATCTGGGAGTATAACGACCGTGAAACGTGAATCGTGAAAGGTGAATTGTGAACAGCAAAAGGCAGGAAGAGAAGAATGGCATGGACTATTCCTTGTTCACGTTTCACGATTCACGGCTTGAGGAGGTGAGACAATGTTCGTGTCTGACTGGATGACGAAGAGGGTCTTTACCATCGGTCTCGAGGAGAGCGTCTCCGATGCGATTGTGCTTATGAAAGTCAGGGAGATCAAACATCTGCCTGTGGTGAAGGATGGCCGCCTGAAGGGGATAATTTCGGACAGGGACATAAAGGAGTTTACTCCCTCCAGGGCGACGGCCCTCGAGATCTACGAGCTCCACTATCTCCTCGCGGTGACGAAGGTCAGGGAGGTAATGAGGAACAAGGTCGTCACGATAAGCCCGGATACCCCGGTGGAAGAGGCGGCGATGCGTATGCACGACGCCGGCATAGGGTG
>DATJWU010000075.1:0-4554 GCA_035501055.1 Thermodesulfovibrionales bacterium | reverse complement strand
CCGATGTGCGGCAGCGGCACCCTTGCGATAGAGGCTGCGCTGATCGGCCTGAACTGGGCGCCGGGATTGCTGCGGTCCAACTTCGGTTTCATGCACCTCAAGGGCTTCGATGCCCCACTCTGGAAGGATTTGAGGGCGGAGGCACGGGCGATGGCGAGAAAGACCCTGGAGGGCAGGATTATCGCAAGCGACCACAATGCCGCAGCGGTCGCCGCGGCGGAACAGAATGCGATGGCCGCGGGCGTAGACCGTCTCATCGAATTTGCGGTCTGCGATTATCGTGAAACGTCCCTTCCCGGCGGTGGGGGCATTGTCGTGCTCAATCCCGAATACGGAGAGCGCATGGGAAAAATCGCATCACTCGAAGAGACCTATAAAGGCATCGGTGATTTCTTCAAGCAGCGGTGCGGAGGATACAGCGGATACATTTTTACCGGGAATCTCGAGCTGGCAAAGAAGGTCGGCCTGAAGGCGAAACGCAGGGTCCCCTTTTTCAACGGAAAAATAGAATGCAGGCTTCTCGAGTATGAACTCTATGAGGGGTCGAGAAGAAGGGATCCTTCTTGACGCGGGTTCGGCGTATGGTATATATATGTACGTTACCGTTGCAAGAGAGGCGGGCATACTTCAAAACCTTTTAGAATGCGATCTTATATTGAAAGTACTGAGTGAGCGGGGATACGTCGGTAGTGCCTTCAGCGTTTCACCGCCTCAAGATAACCCAGGTTGCTGTCGGCATCGCTCTAAAAGGTCTTTCAGCACACCCGCCTCTCTATGAATTGCATTTTAGCGCACTATTGAGGTTAATACAGCGCACACACAGAATGACTGAAAAACGAGGTGAATGATGACACAGAAGATGGAATTCAAGACCGAGGTAAAGGAACTCATGGACCTCATGATCCATTCCCTCTATTCGCACAAGGAGGTTTTTCTGAGGGAACTGATCTCGAATGCCTCGGACGCGATCGACAAGGCACGGTATGAGGCACTGACGAACAGCGCGCTCCATGAAGGGGAGAGCGAATGGAAGATACGAATCAGCGCCGACAGGAATGCCGGCACGCTTACCGTGAGCGACAACGGCATAGGTATGACGAAGGATGAGGTGATCGAGGCCTTGGGGACGATCGCGCACTCCGGGACGAAGGACTTTCTCAAAGTCCTCCGGAGCAGGGAGGCGAAGGACAACCCTGAGCTGATCGGCCAGTTCGGCGTCGGCTTTTATTCCTCCTTCATGGTTGCCGACAGGATCATAGTCGTTTCGCGAAGGGCGGGCACCGACCAGGGGAAGGGCGTAAAGTGGGAATCAACCGCGGACGGTTCCTTTACCGTGGACGACGCCGAAAAAAAAGGCAAGGGCACAGACATTATTCTCCATCTCAAGGAAGAGGAGAAGAAATACCTTGACGAATGGGAGATACGCCGCATTGTGAGAAAGTATTCGGACTTTATCGAACACCCCGTCGTCATGGAGGTCGAGAGGGAGAAAGAATCGGAGCTCGAAAAGGGACAAAGGATTAAGGTCAAAGAGGACGAGACCCTCAACTCGATGAAGGCGATCTGGCTCAGGGACAAATCGGAAGTCACCGCCGAGGAATACCATGAGTTCTACCGCCACATCTCTCACGACTTTGCGGACCCTGCGAAGGTGATTCACTACAGGGCCGAAGGGACCTCGGAATTCACGACTCTTCTCTTCATTCCCTCAATGGCGCCCTTTGACATCTCTTATAAGGAGTATAAGATCGGCCCGACACTCTACGTGAGACGGGTCCAGATCATGGATCACTGTGAGGAACTCATCCCGCTCTATCTCCGGTTCGTAAAAGGAGTGGTAGATTCTTCAGACCTGCCGCTCAACGTCTCCCGGGAGATCCTCCAGAACAACCGCCAGGTCGAGATCATCAAAAAGAACATCACCAAAAAGGTCCTCGATACCCTCGGCGAGATGAAGACGAACGAGTATGACCACTATCTCACGTTTTACAAGGAGTTCGGAAGGGTACTGAAAGAGGGCATCCATTACGACTTTTCACGGAGGGAGCAGGTCGGCGATCTCCTCCTCTTTCCGTCGACGAAAACGGCGGCAGAAGGCTTCACGACTCTCCAGGCCTACATCGACGGCATGAAGGAAGGGCAGGAGGATATCTACTACATCACCGGCACGTCGAGGGAAGAGGCGCTCAAGTCGCCCTATCTGGAGGTCTTCTACGAGAAGGAGTATGAAGTCCTCCTCATGCTCGACGATATCGATGATTTCATCATGTCGGGTTTTGAGTATAAGGGCAGGAAATTCAAATCCGTGGTCAAGGGGGAACTCACCCTCGACAAGAAGGAAGACGCCGAGAGGGAAGAGGCGCAGAAGAAGTACGAGAAGCTCCTCGAACTCATCAAAGACAGGCTCAGGGAAGAGGTGAAGGACGTGAGGCTCTCGGGAAGGCTGAAGGATTCCGCGGTCTGCCTTGTGGTCGACGAGGGTGCCCTCGACCCCAATATGGAACGGCTCATGAAGTCGATGGGGCAGGATATCCCCTCGGCGAAAAAGATCCTCGAAATCAATCCGGCCCATCCGGTCTTTGAGGCGATGGAGGCGCTCTTCGAAAAAGACCGCGGGGGCGACGTGCTGAAGGAGTATGTCGGTCTCCTTTACGACCAGGCGCTCATGATGGAAGGCTCAAAGCCAAAAGACCCCGTGGCCTTTGCAAAGGCCGTGGCGAAACTCATGGTCGAGCATGCGAAGCAGGTTCAGGGATGAAGAGGGTGCCGGCATGAGATTGTCGAAGGGAGAATGAGGGCACATCAACAGGACCAGTCTGCGGTTCCCGCTTTATGCTTTAGAGATTAATCGCTGCTTCAGTAAGACTCTTCCTGAGCATTCACGATCCGGTGCACACAAAACCTCGTGGATATTCTCCTGCGTAGTCTTGACGAGAGCAAGAATCGGGTTGTAGGGTTCGTGCAGAGTGGGGTAGGATTATCAGGAGGGAGGTGATCTCTTGAATAGACGAGGATCCACGGAAGATTACCGGCGCATCGAAAAGGCGATTCTCTTTCTCGAAAAGAATGTGCACCGGCAGCCCGATCTGAAGGAAATCGCCGCGACCCTGAGCCTGAGCGAATACCACTTTCAGCGCCTTTTCAGGCGCTGGGCCGGGATCAGCCCAAAGCGGTTTCTGCAGTTTTTGACGGTCGAACATGCGAAACAGGTGATGAAGAGGGCCGGCAGTCTGCTCGACGTCACCTATCAGGTCGGGCTTTCGAGCAGCGGCCGTCTCCATGACCTGTTTGTGAGCGTCGAAGGCGTGACTCCCGGAGAATTCCGGGCCAGGGGCGATCATCTGACGATCCGGTATGGTTTCCATGCGACTCCCTTCGGTAAATGCCTCATCGCCGTCACTGACAGGGGCATCAGCAACCTCGCGTTCATAGAGGAGGGCGGACAGGGCAAGGCTGTGGGCGAGTTGAAAAGATATTGGCGTCATGCCGTCGTACGGGAAGACCCGTCTGCAACCAGGGGGTATGTGGAGAGGATATTCGGCCCCGTGGCAACGGACAGAAGTCTGAAGGCGTTTCTGAAAGGAACCAATTTCCAGATCAAGGTCTGGCAGGCGCTTCTGGCGATTCCACGCGCAAGCGTCACCTCCTATGAAGCCATTGCGACGGAAATCGGCAGGCCAGGGGCGGTGCGCGCTGTGGCAAACGCCGTCGGCAGGAATCCTCTGGCATATCTGATACCCTGCCATCGGGTGATCCGGAAGTCCGGCGTGGTCGGCGGCTACCGTTGGGGCGGTGCACGCAAGAAGGCGATGCTCGTCTGGGAAACTGCGCAGAAAGAAAAAGAATTGCAGTAAGCCGTTTTCCCTGTCGGCATTTTCCAGAGACGTGTGAATGAAGATGTGGTTGAGTATAGGGGAGTTTCCGGTTTTACGCTCGGAGAGAATATGCCAAATCTGTTGAAAGATGCAACGTGTTAACCAATTGCCTTTATAAAACAATATCTTACGTGCTAATATAGAAGAGGTTTTACAGTCCACGATGCACAGAAAATTTGAAAGACTGATAAGGCGAGGGTTTCTGACTCCAGCCCTCCTGTCGGAGCTTCAAAGAGAAGCGCGGGCAGCGAATGCCTTTATCGAAGAATTACTTCTTCAAAGGGGAATCCCCAGGCACGAAATACTCCTTTCTTTTTCTGAACACTATAACCTGCCCTTCGCTGAATATGACGAAAACCTTACGATCTCCCACTCCGTCCTGAGACTCGTTGAGTTCGACCGGCTCAAGGCAGGGCTCTGGGTGCCTTTGTCGGTCTTCCATGGACGTGCGGAGGTCATCGCCTATAACCCGGAAGATACCGCGCTCACCGCCGAAATAAAGGAAACCCTCGGAACTGACAACGTGGATTTCAGGATGGCTTTGCCGCAGGACATTATACGGATCATAGAGAACAACTTTGACCTGAACCCTGGGTTTCCTCCTTCGGCAGGAAGGACCCCCCTCGCCCTTGTCAGGACCTATCTTGCCGAAAGACGCTCTGCCTTTGCCGAGCAGAGG
>DATJWU010000074.1:0-5244 GCA_035501055.1 Thermodesulfovibrionales bacterium | reverse complement strand
CGGCCTTTTCGACCGCCCCGAGCATTCCCCGCTCCCCCGGGGTGAGCACAAGTTCGGCGCCGTAAGCCTCAAGGAGCTGCATCCGCTCCTTCGACATCTTCCCTGACATCGTGAGGATCAGACGATATCCTTTGATTGCTGCGACCATGGCGAGTCCGATTCCTGTGTTGCCGCTCGTGGGCTCGATGATCGTGCCGCCGGGATTGAGTTTCCCTTCCCGCTCTGCACTCTCTATCATGGCAAGGGCGATCCTGTCTTTCACGGAACCTCCCGGGTTCATGCCTTCCAGTTTTGCCCATATCTCGGCATCGGAGCCAGAGGTGAGATGGTTTATCTTCACCATCGGCGTGTTGCCGATGAGACTCAGGACTTCCTTATGGGGCTTCAATGGCGTCTTCTCCCCGAAAAAAGGCCGCAGAGAGCGGACTGGCAGATCGATTCATTATGACGAATTATAGCACAACAATATTTGTCTAAAAGACCGATGCTCTGCGCGGCGGTATGCGCCAGCGTCTGTATTTGATATCATGGTCTATATCACTCGGAAAGGAGACTCGAAATGAAAACCTTTGCATTGCAAATCGTGACGGGACTTATCTGTGCCGGTGCCCTTGTGGCGTGGGGCTGTTCCACGACGGAGCGGAGGGACTGGACGATTCTCCAGACAGATGCCTATGGCAACACCTTCTCTTACGACGCGGCAAGCGTGCAGCATACCTCTGCCGGAACCATTACGGTGCGGGCCAAATCGCTCAGTGCGGAGTATCTCTACGAAATGGATTGCACAAACAAGAAGGCGCGTATTCTCCAGGAGACCGGCGCTGCACCTCAATGGTTCCCGGTGCTGAGCGGCTCGGCCGAGGCGTTGCTCTCCGACGTGGTGTGTAAGTAGCACCGCCGTGAAGGCGCTCATACAGAGGGTTTCCGAGGCATCCGTGACTGCCCGCGGCAGGGTGGTGGGTCATATCGGCAAAGGCATTCTCCTCTTTCTCGGCGTTGAAAAGGGCGACGGCGTGAAGGACGTCGAATACCTTGTCAGAAAAGTAACGGCCCTGAGGATATTCGAAGACGATCAGGGCAAAATGAACCTCTCGGTAAGGGACACTGAGGGCGGTGTCCTTGTCATCTCCCAGTTTACCCTCGCGGCTGACTGCAGGAAGGGAAACAGACCTTCATTCGACAGCGCGGAAGCCCCTGCCAGGGCCGAAGAACTTTATAATATGTTCGTCCTGCAACTCCGGGGGACCGGCGTCGGCGTGGCGACCGGGAGCTTCGGCGCTTCCATGAAAGTCGGGCTGATCAACGACGGCCCGGTCACCTTTCTGTTGGAATCGGGAAGATAGGTCCGCTTCCGCGCCGGGAACATGTCATTGCGGGGGCAAGCCTCGTCTCGTTTGTTGCGGAAAGCTCCTGCGATCCACATATTGAACTCACGCACGACTTTAGCGCATAATATAACAAATTTTTGTGATCTTCTAATGGGAGACATGCCTTGGGAAAAGAAAGAGTAGCCGTCGGGATAATCGGGTTTGGGACCGTCGGGAGCGGAACTGCAAGGATCCTCCTTGAGAATCGCGACCTGCTCAGAGAGAGGACGGGGTTTGATCTTGTACTGAAGCGGATTTCTGACCTCGATATCACCAGGGACCGCGGCATCAGGGTCGCCGAAGGCGTGCTCACGACGAATGCCCACGAAGTCCTTGACGATCCTGAAATCGATATCATAGTCGAACTCATCGGCGGCATTCATCCTGCAAAGGAATTCATTCTCAGGGCGATAAAGAATAAGAAACATGTAATCACCGCAAATAAGGCGCTTCTCGCCACCGAGGGAAACGACATATTCAGCGAGGCGGAGAAGAAGGGCGTCGAAATAGGCTTTGAGGCCTCTGTCGCAGGAGGCATACCGATCATCAAGGTGGTGCGGGAAGGGCTGGTCGCGAACAGATTTCTCAATGTGTACGGAATAATCAACGGCACGTCAAACTATATCCTCAGCAGGATGACGGAAGAGGGGATCGAGTTTTCCCATGCCCTGAAGGAGGCCCAGAAACTCGGCTATGCCGAGGCTGATCCCACCTTCGATGTGGAGGGGATCGACTCCGCCCATAAACTGACTATCCTCGCCTCTCTGGCATACAATATCCCTCTCTCCTACGGCAGCGTATACAAGGAAGGGATCACGAAGATCACCCCCCAGGATATCGCCTTCGCATCCGAGCTGGGATACAAGATCAAGCTCCTCACCATCGCGAAGGCGGTGGACGGAGAGGTCGAACTCAGGGTCCACCCGACCATGATCCCTGCCGACTACCTCATATCGAAGGTCGACGGCGTGTTCAACGCCATTTATGTCGAGGGCGATGCGGTGGGTGCGACGCTCTACTACGGCAGGGGCGCCGGCGACATGCCCACCGGAAGCGCGATCGTGAGCGATATCGTCGATATCGCCAGGAATATGCGGATGAATGCCACCGGGAGGGTCCCGCTTATTAGGACCTCGCCTTCTGCCCTCAGGGTGCGAAGAATGGAGGACGTGGAGTCGATGTACTACTTCAGGTTTTCTGCGGTCGACAGCCCCGGTGTTCTCTCCAAAATCTCCGGCATCCTGGGCGACAACAATATCAGTATCGCCTCGGTTATCCAGAAGGGAAGGCGTGTCAGCGGCGGGGTGCCTCTTGTGGTCCTCACGCACCGGGCAAGAGAGAAGGACGTGCTGCGGGCGGTCACATCGATTGACAACCTTCCCGTGGTAATGGATAAGGCGCACTTTATCAGGGTGGAGGGGAGGGAGGAGTAAGAGATCTGCCACAGAGGCTGAGACACACAGTGAGATGCCTTCTTATCGGCATCATTGCGTTGATTCCGATCCTTCTTCCCTATTCGTCATGCCGGCTTGCCCGGCATCTTTCCTAACGGCAAGAAGGATTCCCGACAAGCGGGAATGACAACCACCGGGATATATCGATGGGAGGCAGTCATTGAGAAAAGGACGTAGTTGTTCTCTGCGCCCTCTGTGACTCCGCGGTTAAATCTGTTTCTTCACAAGTTTCCAGACAGTCAGGGAGGTAATGAAATGGAAGAGATAAAGGTGGATAAAGCGATTAACATAAAAGGGCATGTCTGTCCCTACACCTTTGTGAAATCGAAGATCGCAATCGAGGGCATGGAGATCGGTCAGGTGCTCGAGATACTCCTCGATTACGAGGAGGCGTCGAGGAGCATTCCCAAATCGATGGAGGACCACGGACAAAAGGTCCTCTCGGTTGAAAAGATCAACGAGACCGATTGGGTACTCCGCATCCGGAAGGAGAAGGAATAATGGAATTCACCGAGGACCAGCTCCAGCGATACAGCAGACATATCATTCTGCCGGAAGTCGGCGGCAAGGGACAGAAGAAGCTCTTGGAGGCCAGGGTCGCCATCATCGGCGCCGGGGGGCTCGGCTGTCCTGTCGGATACTATCTCGCCGCGGCAGGTGTGGGCACGATCGGCCTCATCGACAATGACACTGTCGAGATGAGCAATCTCCAAAGGCAGATCGCGCACAGCACGAAGACGCTGGGACTGTTGAAGATCGATTCCGCAAAGGCCACGTTCGAGGCCCTCAATCCGGATGTAACGGTGGTCGGGATTAAGGAAAGGGTGAACAAGGACAACATCCTCGGCCTTCTGAAGGACTATGACGTGGTGGTTGACGGGAGCGACAATTTCCCGACGAGATATCTCGTGAACGACGCCTGCGTGCTCCTCAGAAAGCCCCTCGTAAGCGGCGCGATTCTCCGGTTCGAAGGCCAGGTGACCACGATCATTCCGGGCGAGGGTCACTGCTACCGCTGTCTTTTCGAGGAGATGCCGCCGGCAGGACTCGTGCCGTCCTGCCAGGAAGCGGGCGTGATCGGTGCAATCCCCGGCGTTGTCGGTTCGCTTCAGGCGATCGAGGTCATCAAGCTCATACTCGGGAAGGGCGAGGCGCTGAAGAATACGCTCCTTATCTACGACGCACTGAGGACGACCTTCAGGCGCGTGAAGGTGCCCAAGAACGCCGACTGCCCGATATGCGGAGACCATCCTACGATCACGGAACTCCAGGATTACGAGGCGAATTACTGCAGGATGTAAAAGGCTGGAGCTGAAGAAGCGGAAAGGCAGGCATGGCTCGAAGCCTTGTACATGCGATGAAATTCCGGAGATGAGGCATCCAGGGAATATACCCAAAGTGATATCCCGCGTTGAGGAAAGAGCGGTGGTCGTCAACTTTTCAAAGTATCGCGATACAAGTCTTCTCTCCACGCCTGCCTTCCCCGCAAGGCAATTTGCGGCGACGTGCATTTGAGCGATGCTCGTTGACTCCGTAAACATTCCCCGAAGTATCTTCGACGAGATGGTCGCGCACTGCAGGCGGGGCTGTCCCAATGAGGCGTGCGGTATCCTCGCGGGCGAGGGCAACGAGGTCTCGAAGCTTTACTCGATGACCAACACGGAGGGTTCGCCGGTGAGCTATATGATGGAGCCCGCCGAACAGTTCAGGGCGATGAAGGACATGCGGTCAAATAACCTTTCGATGATCGCAATCTTCCACTCCCATCCCGCTTCCCCTGCCTATCCGTCTGCCAAGGACGTGGGGCTGGCCTTTTACGAAGAGTGTGTGTATGTCATCGTAAGCCTTGCGGAGGACGTTCCCATGGTGAAGGGATACTTCATCAAAGGCAGCACTGTGGAAGAAGTCGCTCTTACCGTGAAATAGAGGTCGCCTGTCAATCGCATTTCAGGAGGTTTTGAGCCATATTCGCCTTCCGCTTTTTGCAGCTATTAGTAAGTTTCTTCATAGAACCTTACTAGCCTCTCCGGTGAAACGCCGAGGAGATAGAGTATCCTGATCGACCAGTTTCTCAGGGTGCAAAGGAAAACACCTTCTCTTTCCCATCTCCTCGGTGAGGTCTGCACCCTGTCGGGCAGGATACGGATCCTGCCTCCCCGTTTTCTTATCCTCCGCATCAGATCGACATCTTCCATGAGCGGTATTTCGCGGAAACCGCCGATCGCATCGAAATACCCTTTTCGGACAAATATGGCCTGGTCGCCGTAGGGGACCCTCGTGATCCTGGAGCGGAATGAGGCGGCGCGCTCTATGATCCTGAAGGCCACCCTGTCTGATCCGATCGAGAGGTCAAAGGCCCCGCCTACAGAGTCCCCTTTTTCAAGAGCGGTCGAAATTGCATGAAACGCGTTCTCCGGGAGTGT
>DATJWU010000073.1:0-6092 GCA_035501055.1 Thermodesulfovibrionales bacterium | reverse complement strand
TTCGACGGTGATCTTCAGTTCTTCCATGTCAAAAGGCTTCTCGAGGTAGTCATAGGCCCCCTCTCTCATCGCCTCAATCGTGCTCTCCATCTTCCCGTGGGCGGTCATCATGATGACCGTCGCCTCATGGTTCGACTCCTTGATTTCCTTCAGCGCGTCGATCCCGTTGCCGTCAGGCAGAACGATATCGAGGAGGATGAGCTGGAAACCGTCCTTCACCGCCTTCAGGCCCGGAGCGAGCCGCCCGTGCGAGCGGATCCGGTACCCGAGGGGCTCAAGGGCCTTTTTCACCACCCAGGTTATCGATTCATCGTCGTCTATGATGAGGATCTCTTTTTCCATCTCTCTTTCAGAAACAACCGCTATTCATCCGCAAAGGGTATGTAGAGGGAAAACGCCGTGCCCTTTCCGGAGGATACCGGGCTTTCGGCCCTCACAAAACCGCCGTGGTCTTTTATGATCTTCTTCGAAAGCGCAAGACCGAGACCCGTCCCCTTTTTCTTTCGTGTATAAAAAGGGAGAAATATCTTCCGCATCTCGTCCTTCGGGATGCCTTTTCCGGTATCACTCACCGATACTACCGCCCACCGTTTTGCCTGCCGGTTCTGCACCACATACTCGTCCGAAGGCTTCGTCGAAATGCCGAGGTTCCCCCCCCTTGGCATCGCCTCAATCGCATTCTTTATGATGTTCACACAGACCTGGAGCAGCTTGCCTTCGTCGCCGATGATCTTCGGAAGGCTCGGGTCATAGAGCCTATGGATGGTTATATTACCATTTTTGCAGGATATATTCATGATCGAGACCGCCTTCTCGATCACCTCATGGATATTGATCGGGTGCAGCACGGGCTTCCTGCTCATGGTGAGGTAACTCTGGAGGACCGAGTTGAGCCTGTCGGTCTCCCTGATGATCAGGTTGAGGTACTCGGCATCGCCGCTCTCGGTCAAACGCTTTTTCAGGAGCTGGGCAGCCCCCTTTATACCGCCGAGGGGGTTCTTGATCTCATGGGCGATGGAGCCGAGGAGGTAGACGAGAGAATCGAAGGATGCGTCCTCCTTGTCGACGATGGAAAGGTTTTCCCGGACCGAAAGCAGAACCCCTTCATTGCGGTTGTCGACAAAATAAGGCGAGATGCGGAAATCTACCCGCGAGATACCATCTATCTTCACCTCAACGTCCTTTGCGCTGACCGACCGGGATTCCCTGAGCGCCTTCCGGGCGAGCTTCGCGATGACCTTTGCATCAGGAAAGAGCTCGGACAGTCTTCTCCCGATCACCTCCCGCTGGCCCCTTCCGATAAACTCCTCACCCGTTTTGTTTATGAAGATCACCGTCGTCTTTCTGTCGAGGAGGAGGATCGCGTCTTCGAGGGAATTAATGAGCGATACCGGGTCCTTGACCGCCCCCTGAGAGCGACTTTCTATGAGACTGGAAGAATAACCCTGCTTTCGCATGTGTTTGAAAACTATTCTCTTACCACAGAGGCACGGAGAAAGGGGGCAAAAGGCAAAGGTCTCATGCAGCAACAAGCAGAACGAACGTCCTGCCAACGCTCACTGACTGCTCTTTCTCGTTCTGAAGGGTCTTTCTCAGTGTCTCCGTGCCTCTATGGTTTCCCGATGCCTTCAACGTGCAAAGGTATTGTCGGGATTCTTTCTAAACCAGCCCCCATGAAAAGGTGATCCGCCGCTGCCCGAAGCGCTACGGGATAACCTTGTTCAACTGATACTCGACGATGCCCGAGGCGCCCGCTTTCTTCAGCTTCGGTATGAGGTCCCTGATGATCCGCTCATCGGTCACCACGTCGATTGCGTACCATCCCTTGTCGGAGAGGCAGGAGACCGTCGGCGAGTGCATTGCCGAAAGGAGAGTCAGGATTCTCTTGAAAGTCTTTTCCGGCACGTTCATCTTGAGCCCGACCTTTTCTTCAGCAGCAAGGGCGCCCCTCAGAAGGAGCGCGATATTCTCCATTTTCTGTCTCTTCCATTTGTTCTGCCAGGCCTTCCTGTGTGCGATGAAGCGGGTCGTCGACTCGATGAGCGTATCGACAACTCTCAGGTTGTTCGCCCTGAGCGACGTGCCTGTTTCGGTAAGCTCGACGATCGCATCGGCGAGAAAAGGGGGCTTGATCTCGGTGGCGCCCCAGGAAAAATCGACCTGCGCCTTTATCTGCTTCGACTTCAGGTAGCGCTTCGTGAAACCCACGAGCTCCGTGGCGATGCGCTTTCCCTCGAGGTCCCTGAGGGTCCTGATCTTCGAATTCATCGGCACCGCGACGACCCAGCGTACAGGCCTGAAGCCCTCTTTCCCGTATCTCAGCTCCGCGACCTCGACCACATCAGCATTCTGTTCGAGCACCCAGTCATGGCCCGTAAGTCCGCAGTCGAGGTGACCGTCCTCCACGTACCGTGCCATCTCCTGGGCGCGGATGAGCATCGATTCCACTTCCGGGTCATCAAACGCGGGGTAATAAGAGCGCGACGATACCGCGATGTGGTAGCCGGCCTTTTTGAAGAGCCTCAGCGTCGCCTCCTGGAGGCTTCCTTTCGGCAGTCCGAGTTTCAGGGTGTTTCTATTGGTGCTCATTTTCCTGTAACCTCCTCCGGGAGACCGATCCTCCCGAGGACCGCCGTCGCTGCAGCAACCGATGGGTTCGACAGATAGACCTCGCTCTCGGGATGTCCCATTCTTCCGACAAAGTTCCTGTTCGTCGTCGCCAGCGCTCTTTCTCCCTTCGCGAGAATACCCATGTGCCCGCCCAGGCAGGGCCCGCAGGTGGGGGTCGAGAAGACCGCCTCGGCATCGATGAATATCTCCGCCAGGCCTTCCTTCATGGCTGCCTTATAGATCTGCTGTGTCGCCGGTATCACGATCAGCCGCACGTTGGGGTTGACCTTTTTCCCCCTGAGGACCTCCGCAGCCTCCCTGAGGTCTTCGAGCCTCCCGTTGGTGCATGAACCGATCACGACCTGATCAATGGCGACCTCCGAAAGATCCGCCGCCGGCTTTGTGTTCGAAGGGAGATGGGGACAGGCAACGGTCGGCGGTATCTTCGCACAGTCATATTCCCGCACTTCGGCATATTGCGCATCCGGGTCGGACGCATAGAACCGGTAGGGCCTCTTTGCCCTCCCCTTCACATAGGCCTCTGTCTCAGCGTCGGGCACAATGACGCCGCTCTTTCCGCCGGCCTCGATCGCCATATTGCACATGGTGAGTCTTCCAGACATCGACAGATTACTGATCGTCTCCCCGGCAAACTCCATCGCCATATACAGTGCGCCGTCGACACCGATGTCGCCTATGGTATGGAGGATCAGGTCCTTCCCCCCAACCCATTTGTTCAGCTTGCCTCGGTATACAAATTTTATCGACTCCGGCACTTTGAACCAGCATTCGCCGGTCGCCATCGCGGCAGCCACATCTGTGGAACCGACGCCTGTGGCGAAGGCGCCGAGGGCGCCGTAGGTACAAGTGTGGCTGTCGGCGCCGATCACGAGGTCACCGGGGCCCACGAGCCCCTGCTCGGGCAGAAGCGCGTGCTCCACCCCCATCCTGCCGACCTCGAAATAGAGCCCGAGATGGTACTCCTTCGAAAAATTCCTCAGCATCTTGCACTGTTCGGCCGCCTTTATGTCCTTCTGGGGCGCAAAATGGTCAGGGATAAAGGCGACGCGGTCCCGGTCGAAGACGTCCTTTGCCCCGATCTTTTTGAATTCCTGTATCGCGATCGGCGCGGTGATGTCGTTCGCAAGGATCAGATCGACCTTCGCGTTGATCAATTCACCCGGCGCCACTTCCCTTTTCCCTGCATGTGCAGCCAGTATCTTCTCTGTAATCGTCATGATTCCTCCGCCTTGTGCTCCTTTTGAAAAAATTATTATACCCTTATTGGACAAGGCTTGACAAGGCAAGCGGAAATGAGCAGGCGTTCTCCAACCCACATAGTTCGCGTGCTTTGCAGGGAACGCAGGTGTGATGAAAAAAACTGTATCGCGATACCTCTGAAGATTGTCAACCGCTCGTACTAACTCAAGACGGGAGGCACTTTCCGTACGACCCCGTGATACCTCAATTACGGAATCTCAGCGCATGTACAAGGCTTTGATCCATACCTGCGTTACTGAGATCAAAATGTCCTCACTTCGTTTCGGAAGGCGGGGGCGGGGCCGTATGCCGTATGATCTTTCCCTCGACGAGATAGATCACCATCTCGGCGATGTTGGTCGCATGGTCTCCGATCCGTTCGAGATACTGGGCGAGGAAGCTTATCTTCATCGCTCTGGACGCGGTGGTGGGGTCCTGTATCATGAAGAAGAGGAGCTCATTCAGGACCTGATGCTTCAGATCGTCCACCTCGTCGTCTCTCATGATCACGTCCATGGCGAGCTTCGTGTCCTTTCTCACAAAGGCATCGAGGGCGTCCCTTGTCATCCCCTGGGCGATACTGCTCATCTTCGGTATGTCGATATAGGGTTTCAGCAGCGGTTCCTCGTTCAGCTCAAGCGCCCTCTCGGCGATGTTCACCGCCATGTCACCCATCCGTTCGAGGTCGGTGGTAATCTTCATCGCCGTGGTAATGAGTCGCAGATCGCCCGCCTTGGGCTGCATCAGCGCGATGAGTCTGATCGACTCTTCATCAATTTCGACGTCCAGGGCGTTCACCTGGTGGTCCCTGTCGATTACCCTTTTTGCGAGGTCGTTGTCCCGTTCGACGAGGGCGTTGATCGAATCCTTGACGGCCGATTCGACCATCGCCCCCATCCTGAGGATCTTTTCCTTGAGACCTGTCAATTCATCGTCAAATAGTGACATCAGCCGAACCTCCCCGTGACATAGTCTTCCGTTAGTTTCTCAGACGGCGCCGTAAATATCTTCTCCGTCCCCCCGAACTCGATGAGTTCGCCAAGCATCAGGAAGCCGGTCCAGTCGGATATCCGCGCCGCCTGCTGCATATTGTGTGTGACGATCACAATCGTCACTTCCCTTTTGATCGCCACCACAAGCTCCTCGATCTTGGCGGTCGATATCGGATCGAGGGCGGAGGTGGGCTCATCAAAGAGCAGGATCTCCGGTTCCACCGCAAGTGCCCGCGCGATCACGAGCCTCTGCTGCTGGCCGCCTGAGAGCTCGTAGGCGCTCGCATTGAGCTTGTCCTTCACCTCATCCCATAATACGGAATGCACGAGCGCCTTTTCCACCCTTTCCGAGAGCTCGGACCTCTGGGTAATGCCCTTCAGCTTCAGCCCATAGGCGATATTGTCGAATATGGTCATGGGGAATGGCGTCGGTTTCTGGAAGACCATCCCGATCCTGCTCCTGAGGTTGATGAGGTCTGTGGAGTTTGAGAGGATATTCTTGCCCTGGAAGCGTATCTCTCCTTCGTATCTGTTCTTCGGATAGAGGTCATGCATCCTGTTAAAACACCGCAGGAGGGTCGTCTTGCCGCAGCCCGAGGGACCGATCAGCGCGGTCACCTTGTTTCTGTGCACCGAAAGGTTTATCTTCTTGAGGGCATGGATATCCCCGGAATAGTGAAAATCCAGGTCCCTGACTTCGAGTTCGACGGTGTCGGCCACTATTTGTACCTCCATTTGATAAGAAGTCTCCCCGCCATGGTGAGGAGGAGAATGAAGACCGTGATCACGAAAGACGCGGCCCACGCCTGCTCATGCCAGCTCTCGTAAGGCCCCATGGCGTACTGGAATATCGTCACGGTCCGGGAAGCCACCGGCTGATGCATGTTCAGAGAGAAGAAGGAGTTATTGAAGGACGTAAAGAGAAGGGGCGCGGTCTCGCCGGCCACGCGCGCGATAGAAAGGAGGATGCCGGTGAGAATCCCGGTTGCGGCCCCCCGATAGACGACCTGAGTGATCACTTTATAATAAGGGGCACCGAGGGCAAAAGCCGCCTCCCGCAGTGTCCAGGGGACCAGGGAGAGCATGTCCTCCGTGGTCCTCAAAACCACCGGGATCATGATGATCGAGAGGGCGATCGCGCCTGCCCATCCGTTGAAATGGCCCACCGGTTTCACGAGTATCGCATAGATGAACGTGCCTATCACGATGGAGGGCACGCTGACCATGATA
>DATJWU010000072.1:0-13542 GCA_035501055.1 Thermodesulfovibrionales bacterium | reverse complement strand
CCCTTTTTATCGCGTCGGCGACCTTCGCCACGCGCGCCATCTTTTTCACGTCGTGGACCCTCACCATGTTCGCCCCGTTCATGATCGAAATCGCGACCGCCGCGGCAGTGCCCTCGACCCTTTCAGAAGGAGCCGCATTTCCGAGTATCCTGCCGAGAAAAGCCTTCCGTGAGGGTCCGACGAGGAGCGGTTTTCCGAGCATGGTGAACGCATCCAGATTCTTTAGTATTTCGAGGTTATGGTCAAAGGTCTTGCCGAAACCGATCCCCGGATCGACGACGATCATGTCTTCCCCTATTCCCGCTTCCATGGCGATACGGATGCTGCCCCGAAGGTACTCAATGATTTCCGGTATCAATGCGTCATAGACCGGGTCGGCCTGCATGTTTTTGGGCGTGCCCTTGATGTGCATCACGACCACCGGCACCTTGTAGTGCGCGATAGTCTTCGCCATGGCAGGATCGAACCGCAGACCGCTGATGTCGTTTACCATCGAAGCGCCGGCATCCAATGCGCGTTTCGCAACGTCTGCCTTGTAGGTATCGATTGACAGCGGCACGCTCACGCCCTTTGCAAGAGCTTCAATCACCGGAACCGTCCTCCTCAACTCCTCTTCGAGCGGGAGGGGATCGGCTCCGGGTCTCGTCGATTCGCCCCCGATGTCGATGATGTCCGCACCGTCTTCAACCATACGCAGACCACATTCGATCGCAACATCCCTGTCGAAATGCCTTCCGCCGTCGGAGAAGGAATCAGGTGTGACATTCAGGATGCCCATGATATGGGTCTTTTCGGCCAAGTCGAGGGTGAAACGGGACCAAGTGAGTTTCATGTTATTTCAGTAAGACTTGTCATTTGTACATTAAAGAGAAGCATCACTCTTAAGGTTTTTCCATTAAGATTATCACGATGGGCAGTCTTTCAGACAGATCGAGGAAAAGAGGCGTCAAGCATCCCTTCTATGCGAGCTTTCGAATGAACTCTTCTGCGCCCTTAAGCGCCGCCTTGACTGTCTCGGCTTTATGCAGAAGACCGCGGTAATATCCGGCGATGTGGAGTTCCTCATACAAATAATCAAACTGCTTCGAAAGTTTGCCGTTATGCGCAGAGGCATACTTCTTCAGGGCCTTCTCATATTCTTCAACCTTCTTCGGCAGCTCCTTCTTCGCAACACCACTTGAGAGAAGATACTCATTAATTGCTTCAAGCACACCGAGATAGGCGACGCCCAGGGCTGACTTTATGTATTTCCGGTCTGTGTAGTAGCCCTCCTCGACGGGCGACTTCCTGAGAAGGTCCCTTGCGTTATGAAGGTATCGAAGCGCTTCTCTCATAACGGTATTATATCATTTGTCCGTCGTTACCGGTTGAACCTGGAGCGTGTGCCAGAGCCCGTATCTCCCTCACCCTCTCGACCACCGGGGGATGGGAGTAATGGAACGCGGCGTACAGGGGATGGGGATGGAGGTTTGAGAGATTGTCCTTCGAAAGTTTTATGAGCGCAGTCGCCGCAGCTTCCGCATTCCCCGTCATCTCAACGCCAAAGCGGTCTGCCTCTCTTTCATGTCTTCTTGACATGAAAGTCGCAAGCGGGGTCAGGGGAACGGTGATGATGCCGCCGATGAACGCGAGAATGAGGAGATCCGCATAGAGGGTATCGTGCCGGATATTGAAAAGGCTGCCGATGAACCCGGCCTTGATCACCCTGTAAGAAACGTACAACCCTATCAGCGACATGACTTCTGTGAGAATAATGCTTTTCAGGACATGTTTTTTCTTCCAGTGGCCGGCCTCATGGGCAAGCACCGAGACGATCTCATCCCTGTCGAACTTCTGGAGCAGCGTATCGAAGAGCACGATCCGCTTCACGCTTCCGATACCGGTGAAATAGGCATTGGTATGGCGGCTCCGCTTCGATGCGTCCATCTGAAAAACCCTGCTGATTCTGATGCCGGCCTTGTTCAGGACCTCCCTGATCGAATCCTCAAGGGTCTCGTCCCCCAGGGGCGTAAATTTGTGAAACAAAGGCTCGATGACATAGGGAGAAAGGTACATGACGAAGAGGCTGAAGACGAGGAAGAAGAGCCAGACAATGAACCACCAGTGATCAGGGCTCATCCGGATAAGGGAAAGCGCCGCCACGCAAACAATGGCGAAGAGTATCGTGGTGAGCAGCTGGGATTTCACGAAATCGACGATCCAGAGCCTGGCGCTCATGGTGTTGAACCCGTATTTGTTCTCTATCCTGAATGTGCCGTAGAGGTCAAACGGTATGGAAAGCATCGTCTTTGCGTAGATCAGCAAGAGAAAAAAAAGCGTGCCCGAAAGGACAAAGGGCAGCCCGAGCCCCGCGATCAGGTTGTTATAGATATCGATCAGACCGCCGAAAAGAAAGATGATCGCCAGGAAGTCACCGAACACGGATTCGATGATGCCGAAGCGGCTCTTCTCGACCGTATAATCCCGTGCCTTTTCCAGAGCTGCGCTGTCTATAGAGCCTTCGAATTCCGGCGGAACGAGGGCCCCGTATTTCCTGAGATGACGGAGATTAAGCCATTCGAGCCAATAGCTGAAGAGCGTGACAGAAAGATAAGAAAGGAGAATGACGATCTGATAACTATTGGGGTGCATGGACCGTCATCCAGGTTTCCTTGTTATCAGAAGGGATGGATTCCCGATTACTGCCCCGGGAATGACAAACAAAAAAATCTGACTACGCTTCCTATGGAAAGGGATTTCCGACACACTCTGCTGGGTCCATTTCGAGAGAGGAAAGCAGTGAGTTATGATGCGACCGAGACCTCTCCCTGCCCGTCAACGACTGTCCCTTCCCTCTTCCTGTTCACTTCGGCGAGCAGGGCGTCGATCTCGCTCGCATCGATCGTCTCTTTCTCGAGCAGAGACTTCGCCATGGCCTCCAGGACATCGTAGTTCTCGGTGATCAGCCTTCTTGCCGCTTCATAGGCCTCGGTGACGATCTTCGTGACCTCGTCATCGATCTCCTCGGCGATCTTCTCGCTGTAGTCCTTGTGCTTGGCGATCTCCCTGCCGAGGAATATCTGCTCGTCCTTCTTCCCGAAGGTGAGCGGCCCAAGCTTCTCGCTCATGCCCCATTCCGTGACCATCCTTCTCGCGAGGTCTGTCGCACGCTCGATATCATTGCCTGCGCCGGTCGTCATATGATGGAGGGCTATCTCCTCAGCGGCCCTGCCGCCCATGAGAACCCTTATCGTCTTCAGGAGGTGGTCCTTCGAGTAGGTATACTTGTCGTCGATGGGAAGCTGCTGCGTGACGCCCAAGGCCCTGCCGCGCGGGATGATGCTCACCTTGTGGATCGGATCGGTCCCCGGAGTGAGTTTCGCCACGAGTGCGTGCCCCCCCTCGTGGTATGCGGTATTGGTCTTCTCGGCCTCGCTGATGATCATGCTCCTCCGTTCGACACCCATGAGGACCTTGTCCTTCGCGTTTTCAAAATCAGGCATCTCGACCTTGCTCTTCGACTGTCTCGCCGCAAGGAGGGCGGCCTCGTTCACGAGGTTCGCGAGGTCGGCGCCGGAGAAGCCCGGCGTGCCTCTCGCGATCAGTTCGAGATTGACCTTTTCGTCAAGGGGGATCTTCTTCGTATGGACCTTCAGTATCTCATGCCTTCCCTTCACATCAGGCCCGGGAACCACTACCTGTCTGTCGAACCTGCCTGGTCTCAGCAGCGCGGGATCGAGGACATCGGGCCTGTTGGTGGCCGCGATGATGATCACTCCTTCAGTACCTTCGAAGCCGTCCATCTCGACGAGGAGCTGGTTGAGGGTCTGCTCCCGTTCGTCATGACCACCGCCCAGGCCCGCTCCCCTGTGGCGCCCGACGGCGTCGATCTCATCGATGAAGACGATGCAGGGAGCGCTCTTCTTCGCCTGTTCGAAGAGGTCCCTCACCCTCGAGGCACCGACGCCGACGAACATTTCGACAAAATCCGAGCCTGAAATACTGAAGAAAGGCACACCCGCTTCGCCTGCAATCGCCTTGGCAAGAAGCGTCTTCCCGGTGCCCGGGGAGCCGACGAGGAGCACGCCCTTCGGGATCTTCCCGCCGAGCTTCGAGAATTTCTGAGGGTCCTTGAGAAAATCGATGATCTCCTGCACCTCTGCCTTCGCCTCTTCCACCCCTGCGACATCGGCGAAGGTCAGCTTCACCGCCTTATTCGAGATGAGACGGGCCTTGCTCTTCCCGAAGGAAAGGGCCCGGTTTCCGCCGGTCTGCATCTGGCGCATGAAGAAGATCCATATGAGCGCAATGAATATGATCGGACCCCAGGAGACCAGAAAATTGATGTACCACGGGCTCTGGTCCGGCGGCTTCGCCGCGATCTTGACGCCCTTCGCCCTCAGGTCTTTGACGAGATCGGGATATTCGGCAGCATAGGTTCTGAATTTCTTGCCGTCTTTCAGGCGGCCGGTGATGTGGCTCTCCTTTATAAGGACCTCTTCCACCTCACCTTTGTCGATCTTTGTCATGAAGTCCGAGAAAGCGATCTCGTCTTCCATCTTCTGCGGTGAGCTGACGAGGTTGAAGAGCAGGATCATCATCAACCCTATCATCAGCCAGATAAAGAGACTTCTGTATACTCCGTTCAAAGGATCAAGCACCTCCGGTATAATGTTTCATTCTAACACACTATGAATTTGGAATAAAAGTTGTTCCCTGATGCTGCATGAAATATCGTTCACAGGGGGGCGGGCATGCTGACAAAGACTTTTATCGTTCGCCCCAGCGAATCCGCAGTGGCGGACGATACAGTCAGCACCATCGCTTATCTCGGACCGCCAAAAGCTGAATGGGCGCTGCCCATGTATTCCCTCCACCGTGTGGCTTTCAGTATCAAGTCGATTATAAAAGGTTTTGAAGTATACCCGTCTCCCCTTTCGTGGAACTGCAGACTTATCATAAGTTACCGCTGCGCACGAGGTCGCCGAGCGCATTTTTCTGAATCGAGATCAGATCCCCGATCCCCTTTTCCGCAAGACCGATCAGCGCGTCGAGGTCATTCTTCGAAAAAGGAACCCCTTCCGCCGTGCCCTGCACCTCCACGAACCTTCCGTCCCCGGTCATCACGACATTCATATCGACCTCTGCAGTGGAGTCCTCGGCGTAGCAGAGATCGAGGAGAGGTTCGCCGCGGACAATCCCAACGCTTATCGCCGCGAGGTAATCACGGAGTGGGCTCTTCATGATCAGTCCCTTTTCCATGGCAAAGCGGATCGCTTCAGCCACGCAAATGAAGGCGCCGGTAATCGAGGCGGTCCGGGTGCCGCCATCGGCCTGGATCACATCGCAATCTACCCAAACCGTCCGCTCTCCGAGCGCCTCAAGGTTCACCACAGACCTCAATGCCCTGCCTATAAGCCTCTGGATTTCGTGGGTCCTGCCCCCGACTCTTCCGGAGACCGATTCCCTCATCATCCTCGTCTGGGTAGATCGGGGAATCATCCCGTATTCTGCGGTCACCCAGCCCTTTTTCTGGTCTTTCAGAAAAGGAGGGACCTTCTCCTCAATAGAGGCGGCACAGATAACCCTCGTGTCGCCCATCTCGATGAGCACAGATCCCTCGGCGGTCTTCAGAAAATTCCGCGTCACCTTTACTGCCCGTACCTCATCGTTCCGTCTGCCGTCCTGCCTCATCAAGAACCCCCGATATCAATTTTTTCTATTTCCCCGATCTTCTCGCCGAGGAATCTCTCGCCTACTTGTCTGAACTTCTCCGGTCCGTCAGTCACATAAAAGGCCCTCGAGGCTTCTTCCGAATCGCCCCGGGAATCATGCCGGCCAAGGACTTCCTCCACCTCCCGCACCGTCTCGACCGCCGAATCTATGAGTATCGTGGAATCACCCATCACCCTTCCGATGATACCCTTGAGCAGGGGGTAGTGCGTACAGCCCAGGACAAGGGTATCGATTCCCCTGCCCTTCATATCCTTCAGGTATCTTTCGGCGATCATGAAGGTGATCTCGTCGTCAGTAAGGCCCTCCTCCACGAGAGGGACGAAAAGCGGACAGGGAAGGCCATAGACCTCGATCGAACTGTCGACCGCTTTTATGGATCTGGTGTAGGCACCGCTGTTGATTGTCGCCTCGGTGCCGATGACACCCACTTTCCCGTTCCTTGTCGCCCTCGCCGCGGCGCGCGCCCCCGGCTCGATCACCCCGATGACGGGGATCGAGAGTCTCTCCTTGATCGCCCCGAGGCTCACCGCAGAAACGGTATTGCAGGCGACGACGAGGAGCTTTATCCCCTTTGCGACGAGGAAGGCTGTATTCTCGAAGGAATAGCGCGTGACTGTGCCTGCGGAACGAATTCCGTAAGGGACCCGTGCGGTGTCGCCCAGATAGAGGGTGTTCTCCTTCGGCAGCACCCTGAACACCTCCTTGAGCACGGTCAGTCCGCCTATCCCTGAATCAAAAACGCCGATCGGTGTGCGGCTCACGGCTTCCCCGTCTCGCCGACGGTGGCTTTGAGGGGATACAGGGCGAGGAGATGGCCGCCGACACTTTCGATCTCCTTTCCCTCGATAATGATCTTGACATCATCGACGCCTTTGACGTTGGAGATGATGCTCTCATAGAGACCCCTGAGGAGGAGGAACTCCGCTGCCGCGTCTCCCTGAAAATTCCGTCTGAATTCGTCGGACAGATCGACGTAGAGGATGCCGTCGCTGCCATGGTACAGGCCGAGCACCTTCGTCCCCTGGGGAATCACGCCTTTTCCGGGGCCCCCCGCTTTTGAAGGCCCTTTCAGGAACTCCCCGACGGTTTCTTCCGCCATCAGGATTTCAGAGGCCCGGCGTATCTTCCGCTCTTCCATGATGAGGCGCCCTTCAGAGGGGTAATAGACTCGCACAAAGGCGGAATCATCCCCCTGCAAGGACGACTCGGGCGTGGCCTGTTTCTCCACGTGCGCCGCATACCTTTTTGAGACAAAAAGATAGCCGCCTGCTATCCCTGCGCCGAAGAGCAGCAGGAACAGAATAATCAGGAGGGCCTTCTTTCTATCGATCGCCATTTGCGAACACCCCCTTCACCACCGCATCGGCAAGCCTCGCCCTTGTAGCCTTGTCATAGGTCATCGTCGCGGGAATCTCTATGAGCACCGCAGGCGCACCGACAGATCCCAGGAGCGGAAGATTCATCTCCCGATAGAGGATTTCATCCCCGAACTCGGCCTTGATTGTCTTCCCGATACTCTCCGCCAGGGCCTTGCTCTTCTCGGCAAATTTCCTCTGCCTCGACGAGATACTGTAGAACTCGGCGCCGGAGCTGTCTGCGCTTGAAGACTCTGCGGGAAAGGTATAGAGCACAAAAGACTCGGAAAGGGAGAGGTGAATGCTGAGGAAAACGTCAAAGGGACGCTGCCCTATGGAGGAGACCCTGTCCGTAATCGACAGAAACTGGTCTGCTTTTCTTGTGAGGAATGCCGGCCTGTTCCTCTTGGTGAGCGCTGCATCGATGTCCCGTGCAACGGTGAGTGTCACATCCTTTTCTCTTATGTCTCCTGCAACTATGCCGAAATCATATCCTCCATGTCCTGCATCGAGCACGACCCTGACGCTGGGAACGGTTTCAGCCGGACGACCTTCTGCGGGGCTCCTGCGCGTCTCTTCTTTCCTGGGTGCAGTCGCGGGGGGGACAGGTTTGTTTCCCTCCTCTTTTGCAGAGGTAATGATGTCGATCGAAAGCCGCGGGGGAGCGCTTAACCTCAGGACCTTCATCGTGAAGGGATCGGACGCCTTTATCACATAGCTTTTGCCCTTTAGCAATATCTCTATGTCGAGGGTACCGTTCGCCGCAAGATTGGGGGTGGAAGGAAAGTTGACGATAATCTGTCCCTTCGCCTGCGTGACAGAAGCGTTCCTGAAGAAGATCTCATCAGCGCCTTCAAATACAATGCGGATAAACCCGTCGTGCTTGTTCGATCTGACCGAGATCTCGACCGGGGGGTTGCCGCGAGGCGCCCCGCCCTTTTCCTCCGAGTATGCCGCCCCAACGAACAGGAGAAGTAACAAGACCGCTGCTGCCCTTGCAATTTTCGCCATGACTTATAATTTCCCATATCTCCACGAAGTTTTGCAACAGAGCGATCATTCTTCGGCGTGAAAACTCCAGCCGCCGAGAAGAAGGTTGCTTTTGAAAACAGACGCCCCTTGCACGAACGCGGATGAAAAGTACGTGAGAAGGTCACCCGTTCATAAGGGATGTTAACCTGGACATGAACCTCCCTCTTCAATACTTCGCGTACTCAAACGCAAGAGGGAGTTGTTCAGGACTTCAGGATCATCTGGTTTACGGAAGACCGTGTCTCGCCGACCGACGTCACCCGCACCGCTGCCTTATCACGGACAGGACACTTATTCTCACAGATGCCGCAACCGGTGCAAAGGTTGGGGTCGATGTAGGGCCGCTTTAGCACCTTCACGCTCCCATCGCGCTGCTGCAATTCGAAGGGCTGAAACCAGATCGCCTTGGGTGAGGTGGGGCAGACCTCCTCGCAGACAATGCACTCCACATTCATCGCCCAGGGCAGACATCGTCCACGATCATAGAAGGCAGTGCCGACCTTGAGAGGCTTCTGCGTGCCGGGCTTGCCCACCTTTTTTTCGACAGTCAGCGGAATGATCGCGCCCGTGGGACATACATGACTGCAGAGCACGCAATTGTATTCACAATAGCCGATCCGGTTGATGAGCACCGGCGTCCAGATAGCCTCGAAGCCTCCTTCCAAAAGCGCGGGTTGAATCACGTTCGTCGGACAGACCTTCATGCACTCGCCGCACTTTATACAGCGCCGCAGAAAATCACCTTCGGGAAGCGCTCCGGGAGGGCGGATCACGCGCTCATCCGGCGTCGTCTTGGCCATGACGGTGCTCCGCATCATCGGATAGAGGAGAGCTCCGGCAACGACAAATTCGACAAGCCTCCTGCGGCTCACATCCAGAGGAGCCTGTATTGAACTCGTATCCTTCTGCAATCCGTAATGGATCGCCCCTTCGGGACAGTCTTCAACACAGTTCATGCAGACATGACACTCGGTGATTCTAAGTGCCTCGTGGGGATCGCAGCCGCCGTGGCAGTGCTTCAGGCACTGCCTGCAATCAGTGCACCTCTCCACATCCCGCCAGATGCGCAAAATAGGGCGGATTGAGAAGACCCCCAGCAGGGCGCCGAGCGGACAGATGGCGCGACACCAGAGGCGCGGCAGGAAGCGATTGGCAAGGATGACTGCGATAAATATCAGTGCCAGCAGGATCCCTCCATGGTAAAGAGGCTGCTTCAGATAGAGCCAGCCCTGGTGGTAATTCACCGCGGGCAAGACAGAGACAACAAAGGCCCGGGTGATGAATGAAATCGGATCGAGGAGTCCCGTCTGGAGTGAGCCAAAGACGGCCAGTGTCAGGAGCACCGCAAGGACGTAGTACTTCGTGCGATAGAGGCTGCGGTAGGTATTCAGGGCAACGGTATCGACAGCCTTCAATTTCTGAAAGATGCTGCCGCTGATCTGATTGATGATCCCCATGGGGCAGATCCATGAACAGAAGAAGCGCCCGAAAAAGAGCGTGCCCGCGATGATACACAGTGAGAAGGCAAGGCCCTTGTACACAGTCCAGCTTGTGAGAAAAGAGGCGATCGCGGTAAGCGGATCGAGTTCAAGGAACAGCGGCGTCTCATACCCTTTCAGCCTCTTGAAACTTGTCAGATAAAGCAGACATACGAAGAGGACGAGAAAAAAGGCCGCATAAATCCGCCTGATGTTACGCAGTGACAGGATCTTTCCGATCATACATTCCACTCGGCGATGGTGAGGGACTTCCAGTCTGCGGTGCCGATGCCTCTTTTCTCAGCCATTGCGATGAAGGGGATGTCACCGGCCTTGAGATCGAGAAACTTTAGGCCGTAGGACTCAATGGCAACCATGTCCGTGCCGGCGATAACCGTGTCTTCGGCGGAGACGTCGGCAAGGTTGCCGCCCGTCGGGCCGTTTCTCTTGAGTACCCTCGTAGCGTCCATGACCGTGAGTGTCGGTCTGATCGCGCAGGCGAGATCCGCGATGGAGGTATTGATGTCCTGATGCAGGCGGTTCCTCTGTCCGCCGAGGGAGCCGTAAAGGTTTTTCATGGCCATTGTACACTTGCTCAGAGAGTGGTGTTTCACGACCGGCAAATTGATGAGCTTGTCCGCTTGATGATAGAATGCACTGACGGGCCACACCTTGAGAGATTCGCCCTTCAAATCGGTGAGGACAAAATCGTTTTCGGTAGCCAATCTGATCTTTCCGCCCGCCCTCTTCACCGCATCCTCAATCCCCGAACGGGCGAAGCACCTGTAGGGATCGTTCACCGAAACATCCGTCACCCAGACCTCTGACGCTCGCGCCTCCAGACAGAGCTTCACGACTGCAGCAACGACAGCGGGATTGGTGTTGGCAGCCTGCTCCGGCTGTCTGTCCCATGCTGCGTTGGGCTTAAGCAGCACCCGCTCCCCGGGATTGATGAAGCGATTCATACCACCGATCTTCTCCATTGCGGCCCTGACCATCTTTTCGGCGTCTTTGCCGTGAACAACCGCGAGCTGGGGATAGACCTTGCGCTCCTCCGTGCGGTAATCCCTGAAGGTGAAAATCTTCGCATCGCTTCTGCGGACCGGTTCTTTACTGTAAAAGACATATCCCCATACGCCTGCAGTCGCGGCGAGGCCGCAGGTGGCGGCGCTTCTCAGGAGAAATTGTCTCCTGCTGATACCCGGCTCCCTTTTGTCATTCTTCGATGGCATAGGACTATCCCAAAGGTTTCTTGACCTTCTCCCCCGTAAAGAATTTCAGGATTTCTTCGTCATCCGTCCCGAACACACCGAAAACCGCGTCGTGAGAACGGATGAGAAACCAGTTGCCCTCATACTTGTCCATGATCTTATACACTTCCCTTCCGCCCCTTTCGGCTTTTTCATACCGCATCCCGGATTTTTCAAAATAGTCAAGAAAGGCGGACAGCAGTGATCGCATTTCATTTTCGCTGCCCGTCATAAGTGCCACCTTGATCTTTCCGTTGCCTGTGGAGTATTCGCGCTCGATCACATTATGGAGAAACGCGAGACCGCGATAACCTTCTTTTGCAAACCTCGTGTTCTCGACTTTACCGAGAGCGGGGAACTTCGAAAAAACCTGGAAGGAATCCTGTTCTGCGGAAAGGGTGTCAGCGAATTCCTTCGCAAATTTAATTATCGGCGTCTTCGGGCTGAAGGCCGATATCTTGACGTAATACCTGCCCTTGATGTAGTTCACGCCGTTTGAGGTCCTGTATCCCAACGTTCCCACACTGACAGGAAGAGGGTTTTCTCCAGACTCATCCGCCAGGACCCCGAAGGCCTGGATACTTTTACCCATGTCAAAGACCTCACACTGGATCTCAGCCTGTGTAGCCTTTGACCCCACGGCAACGTACTCAGTCACCGTAAGCCCTAGAAACCCTGCACTGATAAAATATTCGGCATGCCCATCCACATGCTCATAAAGATTTTCTTTTGTGTAACGATGAGCCTCATCCAGCTTCCGGAAGCCCGCGATATCCTGAGCGACGGCTATAGGCTGTGCCTCTTGTATAGCTTGAGGTGAGGGTACAGAACCAGGGACTCCCTGCCGTACCGTTGTCTTGAAGTCTATCAACGCGGGATCATACTTCTGGCCTCTGAAATAGAGGGCCGCAGCGATAAGCGGCAGCAGCCCAATCAGAAAAAGGCGATATTTAAGTGGAACCGAGTTCATCAGGCCGGGAACGACATCGACTCGTGGGCATCGCAGAGCATGTCTTTCACAGGAAGACCATGGGGACAGCTGCCGCCGCAAACCGGATCAACACATCCGGAGCAGGCTGATGCGTTCTTTTTCAACAAGGCATAGGATTCCATCGCCCTCTTTTCCATGCCGTAGTCCATGAAATACATCCGGTATCTCATGACCGAGGCGATCTCCACTCCCCGGGCGCATGATCTCTCGCACTCTCCACAGCCTGTTCTGCAGTATTCGCTGCCATACAAACGGACATATTGATCGAGGACATCCTGATCGGCGGCGGTGAATTTCCCCCCCGAGGCCTTGAGATAAAGATCGATATCTGAAGCTGTCTTCATGGTGACGATAAGGCCGCTCACCTCAGGGTACTTCAGCACCCACTTGAATGCCGCATGGGAGAACTCCTCTCCTTTTCCTTCCACATTCATGTCTTTTGCGCCGGCAAGGGTCTTCATGGCGATCACGCCCACCCCTCTTCCATGGGCTTCCTTCATAACCTCGGGCAGCTTCGGAAACTTCATGAAATTGAAGGACGGTTGGATCAGATCAAAGCGGTCTGACTTGACCGCAGTCATCAGGAGTTCCTCCATATTGTTAGGTCCATGAGAAGAGGTGCCAAGAAAACGGATTTTCCCTGCTTTTTTCAGTTCAGCGACTGCCTCAAACATCTCGTCATTGAGAAGCCTTTTCTTCTCGGCTTCCAGGTCTTTGCTCATCTCACCTATGGCGTGCACAAAACAGAAATCGAGGTAGTCGGTCTTCATCCTCGAGAGGCTGCCCTCGACTGAGGCTACGTAATCTTTCTTCTTGGAACCCAGAGGGAGATGACCCGGATAAGGCTGGGGCGTGCAAAACTTCGAGGTAATGATGATCTTGTCCCTCCGGATCTTGCCCATGGCTTCGCCGATTGTCTTTTCAGATTGGCCGTAATCCGGGGCGGTGTCAAAATAGTTGATGCCGCTGTCCACAGCCCTGAGCACCATCGAGGCGGCCGAAAGTTTTCCGGCACCGAAGGAAATATCGCTCATCTTCAACCCGGTCTTTCCGATTTCTCGATAGCTCTTGACAGAGGGTGTGTCTGCAACTGTTTCCGCACGAAGCGGAGGAGCTGTTACGGTGGCTGCAGTGAAAGCCGCAATCTTGAGAAAATCACGTCGTCTCATAATTAGACCTCCTCAGGCAACTGATGGATGACATCAGCCGAAAAGTTACTAAGACGTAGCCATTTATCATTAGCATACTAAATCGACGCAAATTTTTAAAAGAGCTTATCAGTTCATGTCCATTTCCAGATGAAAATGTTATCACGACCGACCTGAGAGCACGTGGCAAATTCCTATTTGGGAGCCTCTCCAGGAGAAATTGACTTCTGCATGAAGTCCGCAAAGCGCAGCCATCGGGCAGACGTAGGGTTTCAAGCTATAACCGTCGTCCTGGCAAAGCAGCGCCGTGTTGCTCATCGGCGTGCAGCGAATTCCGACG
Source organism: Thermodesulfovibrionales bacterium (assembly GCA_035501055.1). Classification (GTDB taxonomy): domain Bacteria; phylum Nitrospirota; class Thermodesulfovibrionia; order Thermodesulfovibrionales; family UBA9159; genus DATJWU01. Next base: position 233 of record DATJWU010000072.1, on the reverse strand, counting down.
TTATTCGGATGTTGTCGGTAGGGAGCGAGAGAAATACGTGCCTGTGTTTATCTCGCTCTCGGAGTGACCTGCACTCTAAAGCTAATTTCATGGCCGGTTGAAAAAAAGCACTGCCTTGTCTTAAACTAAAATTTCAATGCAAAAGCTCATAAAACCTCTGCTTCAAAAGAACGACTCAAAGATCCTGTTCGTCGTCCTCGACGGGCTCGGGGGACTCCCGAAGAACGGCAAGA
>DATJWU010000071.1:0-2220 GCA_035501055.1 Thermodesulfovibrionales bacterium | reverse complement strand
TCTGTTCTTTTTTCGTCATTCCGGGCTTGACCCGGAATCCAGTGACTTTGCCGTTTCGTCTTCAAAGACAAAGAGTTGTGAATTGCCCAAATTAAAGACTGAAGGCGCTGGATACCGGCTTTCGCCGGTATGACTAATTTCGAGATAAGTTCTCTTCACTCTTCACTATTCACCTTTCACTATTCACTTCGTGCGACTAAGGTATACTATCGAATGGCGAGCAAGAAGGTCCTCCGTAAAATCGAACATCTCCTCTCCCTCGAAAAAGGAACCGTCCATAAAGACCCCGGCGGGAAGCTGAACATCTGCCTCGTCTATCCGAACACCTATCACATCGGCATGTCAAACCTCGGCTTCCTCGGGATCTACAGCCTCCTGAACGCCAGGTCTGATGTGGTATGCGAACGGGCCTTCCTCCCGGACGATGAGGACAGAGAGGAATATGCGAGGACCGGCACCGAGCTCCTTTCGATGGAATCGCAGAGGCCGCTCAACAGGTTTGAGATTGTCGCTTTTTCCGTGTCCTTCGAGAACGACTATCCGAACATACTCAGGATCCTCGATATGGCGAGAATACCGCACAGGGCAGCCGAAAGGAGCACCCTCCATCCGCTGCTGATCATGGGCGGTGTCTGCGCCTCATTCAACCCCGAACCAGTTGCAGACTTTTTCGACCTCTGCTTTACAGGGGAAGCTGAAGAGATGATCGCTCCGTTCATAGAGGCGTGCAGGAGTGCACGGGCGCGGGAAGACCTCCTGAGAAGCGTCCCTGAGATCAAGGGAATCTACGTGCCGCGATTCTACGACATCGACTACGAAGAGGACGGTCGGATCAGTGAGCGGAAGATCTCCGGCAGCGTCCCCGGCAAGATAAAGAGGCGTGTGGTAAGAGAGATCTCCGGCCACGGCCTGAAGCCGGGGATTATCACGCCCGAAACTGAATTTTCCGAAATGTACCTTATCGAAGCGATGAGGGGCTGCCCCTGGAGTTGCAGGTTCTGCGTCACGGGCTACATTTCAAAGCCGGTCAGAAAAAAGGACGAGACCGTCCTAAAGAGAGAGATCGGGGAGGCGCGGCTGATTACGCGGCGGGTCGGGCTCATCAGCCCTTCTCTTACGGACTACCCCCATGCAGGGGAGATTCTCTGTATGGACGACGTCGATTTTTCGATCACTTCACTCAGGGCGAGCGCAAAGAGCGCTGGCCTGATACGGTTCATCAAAGGTCACAAGAGCGTCTCGATCGCCCCCGAAGCGGGCACTGAACGGATGAGAAAGGTTATCGATAAGCGGATCACCGAGGCAGATATCGTCGAGACGTCGCGGCTCATCCTTGCGGAAGGGGTAGAGAACCTCAAGCTCTATTTTATGATCGGTCTTCCCACGGAGAACGAACAGGACATCGAGGGGATCATATCGCTTGTCAGGAAGATCAGGGACGCATGCCCGAGGGGAAATATCGTCCTCACGCTGAGCACCTTTGTGCCGAAGCCCTTCACCCCTTTCCAGTGGCATCCGATGGAGAAGATGGATGCGGTGAAATCGAGGCTGAAGACGATAAAGAAAGCGCTGTTACCTTTGAAGGGAGTAAAGGTCTTTCACGACGTCCCGAAGTACGCCTACATGCAGGGCCTCTTTTCGAGGGGCGACAGAAGGGTTTCAATGGTTCTTGAAAGGATGACGGGCAGCGACGACTGGCAGGGGGCCTGCAGGGAAGCGGGCACAGACGCCGCGTTCTCCCTTTTCAGACAGAGAGGGTTTGAGGAGATCCTTCCGTGGGATTTCATCGACACCAATATCGCGAAAGAAAAGCTTTGGGAAGAGTACCAAAAGGCGCTCGCCGTAACCGGATAATTCCCCAAAAATCGACCTTACAGGATTGTCATTCCGTGTCTCCACCGCCGCCAAGAAACGCCTCTTTAATCCTTTCCTGCGTCAGATTTCCCGGCCTCACTGGTTTCAGACCGCAACTGTCTCAACCATCTTCCAGTCATCAGCGGCAACCGGGGAGCAACTCTTGTTCCACGCTTTTCGCAATCAAATAGCGTATATATGCGTTGTACGAAATTCCCCTTTTGTTTGCGAGCATTTTGACTTTCTTGAGCACCAGCGGGTCAAATTTGAGAGTAACAGGTGTAAGCCTGGGTCTTTTGAAAATGTCCTTGCCCTCTTCAAGCTCGTCCCAGTAATCGGCAATAGAGTGAGTTTCCCAAAATTGTA
>DATJWU010000070.1:0-2486 GCA_035501055.1 Thermodesulfovibrionales bacterium | reverse complement strand
CTTCACGAGATCAATCTCCAGTTTCCCGTCAACGCCCACCGCCCTCGCGATGACATGCCGATGGGGATGATGTCTCGCCTCGGCGGCGGTGATGAGCCCCCGGTCCACCTGCTCCTGCACCAGGGAGTGGTCCTTCGTAATTTGCTCCAGGTGCCCCTGTCTGAAAAGATACGTACGGCTGTCCCCTACATGCCCGATCACGAAACTGCGTTGAAAAAAGACGGCCACCTCAGCGGTACACCCCATCCCACGATAGCGCGGGTTCTCCCTCGCCTGATCAAGGATACTCTCATTTGCGGTACTGAAAGCCTTCTGCACCAGCGCAACCGTTTCCTCTTCCGACGCTCTCTCCCCCGACAGGACCCCCGTTGCGGTTTCGACGAAGATTCGACTTGCGACCTCTCCGGCAGCAGCCCCTCCCATGCCGTCGGCCACCACAAAAAAACCGAGATCATTCTTGACCACGAACGCATCTTCGTTCTGCGCGCGCCTGAGGCCCGCATCAGACGCTCCCGCTCCGAATACGCTTACCCCTTCCAGAAGACCTCCAGCCTCCGGGGAAGGTCAGAGACCATTTCCTCGGTTGCCTCCTCAACGTTGTCCTGCATATTGAGCGTTGTATAGTTGACGGTTTTTGTGAGTGAAGACCCAATCGCCTTCCTGGTCGCCGCATCGATCACCTTGATCGAGATTGTGGAGGCGTACTGGTCCATCGTCCGGCCGTAAAACTGCAAGGGCCCGGCGCTCATGGTAGTTACCGTGACATAGACGAGCACATCCGCCTTGATCCCATGCTGGTTCAGGGCATTCAGGGGTATTTTGTGTTTTCCATAACGGTCCGAAAGTTCATGAATCTCCCCGATGGCCGAAAGGGGAAAAGACCGCTCCTGCAGTTTCCTGCCGATGACGGATTCAATAATATCAGAGACATTCGCTTCTCCCAAGGTCACCACAAGGACCACCGGCATCAGAGAGCGCTTTGACGGCCGGGACTGATCGCCTGGAGAGGTCCCTGTACCTGTCGGCGCCGTTCCCGAAGGGGGAGCGCTCCGTGCAAGTGCACCTTCCTTCTTCGTCGAAACAGGCGGAAGAGCGCGCTGCGTCTCGCGAGTGCGCGCGGCATTGCCGTCTGCCGAACCGGATGGTCCCGGTTTCAGCGAACCGGCCTCAGGAGAAGACGGCGTGACGTTCACCGCTGCGGATTGCGGAGCGGTCTCACTCTTCCTTCCCTCCTGAGGAGCAGGGGGGGCCGCTTTCGGGAAGAGCCCCCAGTAACCATATTTGGAGGCGTAGAGCATCGAGCCGCCGATGAGCACTATAACTACCGCCGCGATGATCAGAACCGGGGCCCTGTTCCCGCGGGGCATTGTCGCTCCTCTCTCTGCCCGGGGGATACCTTCCTGCGGGACCGCGAGGACAGCTGCCTGTTTCTCCAAGCCCGGCTCCTTTCCGGGCTGCGTCTTTTTCAGAGATTCAAGCGCGTCCCTGAATTCGACCACGTTCTGAAAACGGTCGTCGGGCTTTTTGGCGATTGCCTTAAGAACCACCGCTTCGGCCTGCGGGGATATGCTTGGATTGATCGCTCTCGGCGGTGGCGGTGCCTCGTAGACGTGTTTGTAAATGACCGACGAAGGGGTCTCCCCCCTGAATGGCACACTCCCCGTCAGGAGCTGGTAATACACGATCCCGAGGGAATAGATGTCGGTCCTATGGTCAAGGGGTTTCCCTTCTCCCTGTTCCGGAGAAGTATAGGCGACGGTTCCCATATACATATTGGTCTGCGTCAGTTTCTTCGTTGCATCGAGGCTCTTGGCGAGGCCGAAGTCAGCGATCTTGACGACCCCGTTTTGGGCGATCATGATATTGCTCGGCTTGATGTCCCGGTGAATGATGTTCTTCCTCCAGGCGGCCTCGAGCCCGCGGCAGACCTGGATGGCGATCTCCGTTGCCTCTGCCTCGGAAAAAGTGACGCCTCTCTTCATCTTGTCGGCGAGGTCCTCGCCGTCGACATATTCCATGGCAAAGTAATGGATACCGTCGTCGGTCACCCCTTTGCTGTACATCTGCATGATGTTTTCGTGCACCAGGGATGCGACGGCCTTTGCCTCGACATCGAATCGTTCCCTGAATTCCTCGACTTCGCTCAGGCTGCCGGGCAATATCTTTATCGCGACATCTCTGTCGAGAGAGATCTGGTGTGCCTTAAAGACCTGGCCCATTCCTCCCCTGCCGAGCTCTTCCCTGATCTCGAAATCACCGAATTTCTTTCCTATCATAAGGCGCCCTCCTCTTCTTTGCCGCTGCAGGGCAATGCATCGCCGATTATTTCGTATATGCCGATCCGCTCCTTGACCCCTTTGAGCTGTTCGTGCCCGATAAACCTGCAACGGACCGTGTCGTCATCCCTGATCTCACCGTAAAGATGCTCTGAAATGAATATGCGCTCCGGCGGCGCAATATCCTGGATCCTGGAGGCTATATTGACG
>DATJWU010000069.1:0-5952 GCA_035501055.1 Thermodesulfovibrionales bacterium | reverse complement strand
TTCCAGGCGAAGGTTACGGTCCGCGTTTGCGGACCGGCCAGTATCCCTGGATCTTGCTTTCGATCAGGACACCTCCGGCAACACGCGTGAATTATGTTTAGAATGCGCTTCAGTATTGACATTGGATGCGTAAGAGGAATGAATACTTCGAGCGGCTGTCCGATAAGTGCCACGGGGTCGCGGGGCGTCTGCGAGCATCGCTCCGAGCGGTTGCTATCTGATAAACGACCCGTACATGCGGTAGTAAAAATTGCCGCTTATCGTGAAGGAGTCCTTGCCCCATTCATCAGGGAGAGGCCAGTACGGCTGGGCGTCTCTCAATGCCTTTAATGCCGCATTATCGAGGCTCTGGTGTCCTGAGCCCCTTTCGATTTCGATGTCTCCAAGCATGCCGTTCTTCTTTATCGTGAACCTGATCCTGAGGTCGCCCTGGAGACCGCGAGCTGCGGCATCAGGAGGGTACTGCCAGACAGATTCGATTTTGTCCTTCAGCCTTGCCATATACGTGTGATACCTGAACTCGCTGGTGTCGAACGTTATGGCGCTGTCCTTTTTCTTTTCCTCTGCTTTTTTTGCGATTTTCCCGATCACTTCCTGGTCAAAAAGCTTTTCCTTCAGTGAGGGTGTGCGAGGCTTACTGAGATCTCCAGGCCCTGGAAGCCCCTGAGGAGGAGCTCCTGCATTCCCCGGCGCGCCCCTGGATCCTGCATCACCGGGAGAAGAAGGGGGAAGCGTTTTCGCCGTTTCCCTCTCGGCCTGCTGTTCAACACCCTGGGAAGGAAGAGAAGGCTGTGGTCTTTCCGGCCTGGCCGGAGCGGAAGGACGACTCCTCGACGGTACGGCAGGGGGTCGGGCTGCCCGGGGCGGAGTGGAAGGCCGCGCCTGAGCAGGCGGGCCTTTGCGCACCGGCCCGCTGGGCCGTCCCTTGTCCAGTTCTCTGAGCTCTTCAGGGCTTACGAGCCGAGTGATGAATGGTGTGCTCTTTTCCTTTTTTTCAGGGTGGTGAAGAAAAAGGAATAGTCCAAGAGCGATATGGACGATAAGAGAGAAGGCGAGTGACGCCCTCCAGGGAATGAAGCTTTTCATGCGCGGTTCAATAGACTCTTCTGAGTTACCTTTCGTGGTTCTTTCGTTTTACCGAATTCACTCATTCAAGAGCCCTCTGAAGATATTCCTGTATGAAATAAGACTCCCTCTTTCACGGTCCTTCCGGAGCCAAAGTCTCATCGAGGCCTCCTGCACTTCGGGTCTCTTATGAAGCTGCACGAGTCTTTCCGACCGGGAATCGTTCTTCAGGAAATACTCCCACAGATGTTTCATCAGCGAAAAACGCTTGCAAAAGGCCCTCTCCCAGAGCCTCTTGTATGACCGTTCCTTTCCCGCGATGGCTGCCCTCGCCGCGAGCTCTCCCGATTTCATGGCGTAGTATATTCCTTCATAGGTCAGGGGCAACACCTGCCCCGCAGAATCACCTGCAAAGAGTATCCTTCCCCTGCCATAGAGGTCTCCCTTCCAGAGGGGTATCCTGTAGCCCCGGACGGCTCGGCTTCTTCCCGGAGGGAGAGACAGGCTATGGTGCAGTGCCCTCCGTTCACAAAATCGCTGCCACTTTGTCTTGATCTCCCGGGGGTCAATGGCACCTGTCCCCAGGGAAATCCCTTCCTTCTGGGGAAAAACCCACGAGTAAAGCCTCGGGGCATGGGAAGAACCGAACCAGAACTCGCAGGAATCCGCCTCTTCCTCGGGTATCTTCTCGACCAGGGCGAGCAAAGAGGGAACGGGTTTCATGCGTAATGCCGCGCGCACCCTCGAATTGACGCCATCGGCGGCGATAACGTAGTCCGCTTCAATGGTGACCGGCCTCCCCTCCATCAGTACCTCGGCCGAAATGGTTCTGCCGATGTGGGCGAACTGTCTGAATTCGGCCTCCACAATCTGCGCGCCCGACCTCCCTGCTTCAGCCCTGAGGCAGGAGTCAAATTCGCCCCTGCTCACGATCGCGATGGCGGCGCCGTGAAGGCCTATCGGCACCACGTCGCCGGACGGGGATATTATCTTGATAGTGTTCACGTACCTTGCGACACAGGCGGAGGGCAGCTGAAACTCGGAGAATGCGGTCGACGGGACGCCCCCGCCGCAGGGTTTCACGTAGGAAAAGCTCTTCTCTGCAAGAACAGTATCGATATTCCCCCTGGCAAGGGTCATCGCGGCTATCGCACCTGCGGGACCTCCACCGATTACCAGTACATTCGTCCTCAGCATTATCGAAGCAGCAACAAAAGCATGTAAGCGACATCATGGTGCATGTCCATACCTACATTCCTTTGTCTCCAGACACCTTGAGAAACCCCGGGGGGAAGGCGCAGTGGATCTTTGCCCTTCTCGCGGCATTCTGCGTGAGAAAATACGCAGAGACCTTGAAAAAGAACTCTCCCACAGACCCGGAAATTGTGCCGTCTCGTTTTTCACTCCAGGTGGCGGTCTTTTCATTGTTATTGATCGCGACAATAAGGTAGACCAGACCTTCCTTCATGCTCTTCAAATCCTCCTCACTCGGGACGGGAAGTCCCTTGGTAGTGCCGAACTGGGTGTGAGAATGAAAATCTCCCACGATCTGCAACCGGTCGAACCGTTCGAGGATCGGCCCAATCTTCCTGTGCGACTTGTCCTCAAAAACCACGCCCTTGTGCCTCCTCGTCGCCGTCTGAAAGCTGAAGGCATGCTCGATGATAAAACGATCCTCGAGACGGTATCCCAGGAGAAAGCCGAGACATTCCTTCTTGTACACCTCTGCCGAACTGAGAAGGATGTCGATAAAGGCGTTCTCCGCGAGATAGACCCTCATCGGTGAATCATTTCTGCTGCCGCGGCGCGCCCACGGTCAGGACGGGACATTTCGCATTTCTCACGACCCGTTCGGCCGTGCTGCCGAAAATGATGCGGTCCAATCCTTTTCTGCTGTGAGTGCCCATGACGATGAGGTCAATGTTGTGTTCTTCCGCAAATTTCAGGATCTCGTCCCGGGGGATGCCCCTCACCACATGGTATTCTCTTTCCTTGTAATCGCGCAGCTCTTCCACGCACCATCTCTCGCATTCCTTTCGGGCGTTCTTTTCGATGTCACCATAGAGTTCGTCCACGTTGGCATGGGGGACATGCCAGCCGCTTAGCGATCCGATGTCATAGATGACATGGAGGACAAAGAGTCTCGCATTGTTGTGTCTGGTGATGTCAACGACATAGGGTACCGCATGGGCCGAGCCTTCCGAGAAATCCGTGGGGAAAAGAATCCGTTTGATCTCCATAATTATGCCTCCCGTAGATAGTTTGCCGCATCCTCAGGGGATGTGGTAAGGACATAGAACCCTGAACCCCATTCAAAACCGCTCGTTCTGAGAAGACGGGGCATGATTTCGATGTGCCAGTGAAAATCGTCTCCGAGGGTGTGCCAGTGGTTGCGCCTCGGGATCCTGTTCGGCGCCGTATGGATAACGTAATTGAAGGGAGGGTCCTTCAGGACCTTCCTCATCTTTTTGAGCGCGGTCGAGAGGGTGACGCTGAGGTCTTCCATCTCTGCGGGGGTGATCTCCTGGAAAACGCAGCTATGCCTCTTGGGCACTATCCAGAACTCAAAGGGAAACTTTGCGGCAAAGAGAGTGAAGACGAGGAAGTCCCTCGTCTCGGAGATCACCCTGTCGCCGGTCCTCAGCTCTTCCCTCATGATATCGCAGAAAATGCACCGCTCCTTATAGGAATAATACTGTTTTGCACCGTCGAGCTCTTCCTTGATCTGCTTCGGGATCACCGGCGTCGCGACGATCTCGGAATGGGGATGCGCAAAAACCGCGCCCGCCGATTTCCCGGAATTCTTGAAGACGAGGATATAACGCAGCCTCGCGTCCTTTTCGAGATCTGCAACCCTGTCCCGGTAGAGCCGCAGGACATTCAGGACCTGTTCGGTCCCCACGTCCTCCGGACGCCTGTCGTGGTCGGGACTTTCGACGATAAGCTCGCTGGCACCGATACTGTTCATGACGTCATACATTCCGATTCCCCTGCGGCCGAGCTCACCTTCTATCTGCAATACCGGCTGAAAATTCGGAATGACCCTCGAAAGCCATTTCCCTCCTTCCCATACCGCACTGATTTCCCTGGGGGCTTTATTTTCGTTCCCGGGGCAGAGGAAGCAGGACATCACCTGTTCGTTCTCCGGCGCTCTGTCATAGTGATCGGGAGACTTCGAATTCGACATGACGGCGACCCATCTGCCGAGCAAAGGGTCTTTCCTCAGTTCATGCATCAGGCGTTCCTCTCAAAAAGCAATCTCAGGCCCTGGAGGGTCAGATCAGGACAGGAGCGAAAATCCCGCTTCAGGAACGGGGCGATCATATCAGCATAGCCACCGGTAATCGCAAGCAAAAAAGTGCTCTCTGTCTCTTTTTCGATCTCTTCCGTGATTCTCTCCACAGCCCCTGCCGTACCATATATAATACCAGAAAGAATACACTTCGTCGTGTCTTTGCCGAGTGCGCGTGCTCCTAAAAGAGCGGCGGACATTTCCTCTATCCGTACCAGCGGCAGCCTCGATGTTTTTCTGTGGAGGGCGTCAGCCATCACCCCGATGCCGCTCAGTATCGCCCCGCCGATCACCCTGCCTTCCCTGACCGCAGTGAGGGTGGTTGCCGTGCCAAGATCTGCGACGATAACCGGGTCGCCAAGCAAATCCCGGGCAGCTACCGCATTCACGATCCTGTCTGCACCGAGTTCCCGGGGCTTTTCCACATCAATTGCCAGCCCCGTTTCCAGATCTCCGGTCACGACCAGGGGTTTCCTCGCGCTTAGTCCCTCTGCTGCGGCGCTCAGGACTTTTTCGAGCCCCTGGACGACCGAGGACAGGACCACTCCTTTGAGGGGAATCCCTGCATCCTTTTCCAAGAGAAAAGCATTGATTTCAGCACGGAATGCAGCGACAGTCTTTTTCCTGTCGGAAGAGACCCTGCGAGTTCCCTTCAGTTCGGTTCCTGAAAAGAGCCCGAGGCTGATCGAAGTGTTGCCGATATCCATTACGAGGAGGCTGGTCATTGTTCCTGCACGGTGTCTTTCCGCATTATTTCGCGCTCCCGTCTTCTCCCGAGAGTGTTACCTCGCCTGAACTCAGCTTCTTTACGGCGCCGGAGGGCAGCTCTAAAAGCAGCATGCCCCGGTCGTCTATGTCCTTTGCGACCCCCCTTAGCGTCACTTCTCCTGAGGTGACGGTCACAAAACTTCCGAGCATTGAGGCGAGGTTCCGCCATGCGTCGAGGAGGCGCCCGCTTCCCTCTCTCAGGAATGTCTCATACCAGGAATCCAGCCCATCGCAGATGGCGGCAATGACCGGGGTTCTTTCAAACTTCCTCCCCGTCTCGTTTTTCACCGAGGTTGCCCTTGTCTTCACCTCAGGGGGAAGGTCGTTTCCAGAGGAATTCAGATTTATTCCGATGCCGATTACGGCCGCAGTCACCTTTCCTGCTGCGGCCCGTATTTCGGTGAGAATGCCCCCTATTTTTTTCCCAGTAACCATGAGGTCGTTCGGCCACTTAAGGGTGACCCGCAGCCCTGTCGTCTCCCGCAGGGCGCTGCAGCAGGCGACAGAGGCGAGAACCGTGAGGAGGGTGACGTCGCTGACTATGATTGAAGGCTTCAGGATTACGCTCATGGTAATGTCGAGGCCGGGCTGAGAGGTCCAGTCCCTGCCCATTCTTCCTCTGCCTTTCGTCTGCCTCTCTGCGATCACGACGGTCCCGTGCGCACTTTCTCCGCCGGTCAATCCCATGGCGAAAGTGTTTGTGGAATCCACCACGTCGAGTAAGACTATCTTCCGGCCGATTCCCCCTGCAACGAGAGTCGGGAGCCGGTCCATGGATTCTTTCATACAGCAATTCTAGCATATTGTTTATTTTCCCCGGGATGCAG
>DATJWU010000068.1:0-2402 GCA_035501055.1 Thermodesulfovibrionales bacterium | reverse complement strand
CCTGCGTTCATCTGCCTTGCCCGTCCTTTTTCGGTGACGAGGGTCCTTACCCCTTTCCTCTGTATCGTTCTTACTGTCTCTCCGTCGGGACTGCCGTCAACGACGATGATCTCACAATCGTCCCCGCCGGATACTGAGAAGAGGCGGTCGATTGTCCCGTTGATGACGGTCGCCTCGTTCCATACGGGCAGGATGACCGAAAAGCGGTGCGTCACTGCCTGCCGTTTTTCCCCGCGATTTTCTTCAGGACTCTGAGAAACGGGTTCCTCAGGAGACTGTCGATGTAAGAAAGCTTCGAGGGATGTTTTATGACGTCGCTGAAGGTGGGATAGATGTGTATCGCCGAATATATCTTGGAAAAGGGGATCCCGAGGGACTTTACGAGCTGGGCCTCGTGGATCACGTCAGCAGCACGGCTTCCGAGGATGTGGGCGCCGACGAGTCTGCCTCTTGAATTGCAGATGAATTTCGCAATACCGATTTCTGCCACGTCGGTCTTTCCCCTGTCGGTATTTCTGTATTCGTGTCTGTACACCCCGATCTTATCCCCGTATATTTCCCTCGCCTCCTGCTCGGTCAGCCCTGCATGGGCGAGTTCCGGATCGGTAAAAGTGCACCACACAACGTGGCGGTAATCGGTCTTCTTCTTGAAAGGGAGGAAGGCGTTCCGCGCAGCGATCAACGCCTGATATTCAGCCATGTGGCTGAACAGGTAGGGGCCGACTACGTCGCCGCAGGCATAGATATTCGGCGCGGTCGTCCGCAAGCGGGTATCGGCCTGTACGCCTCTTTCCGTGCACATGACTCCTGCCCCTTCGAGGTTCAGTCCTTCCACATTCGGTCTTCTGCCCACCGCGATCAGCACGCTCTCTGTCTCGAGGTGACTCGCGTTATTTCTTTTGTCCTCCACGTCGAGCCTGATCTTTCCCTGTTCCCGCGAGAGCCGGAGGGGCTGACTCTCCATGAGAAAGGTGATTCCTTCTTCCCTGAGCTTTTGCGTGAGAATCGCCGTCAGCTCGTCCTCTTCCTTATTAAGGATAGTACGGTGTCTATGCACCACCGAGACCTTCATCCCGAGACGGTTCAAGGCAGAGGCCAGTTCTATGCCGATCGGTCCTCCCCCGATGACGACCATGGATTCAGGCAGTGTATCGATGTCAAAGATGGTTTTATTCGTCAGGTAGGGAACGGTATCGATTCCGGGCACCGGGGGAATGAAAGGTGATGAGCCGGTTGAGATGATGAAACTCCCTGCGGAAAGGACCGTGTCTCCCAATTCTAACTCGTGGTTGTTCCTGAAGCGGGGTGTTCCCAGGAGGACATTGATGCCGAGCGCGGTAAAGGTTTCCGGCAGATGACCCTGAGCGACCTTTTGCACCACGGACCGGACGTGCGCCATCACGCGGCCGGAGTCGACCGGCGATTCTTTGTCCGGCAAGAGTCCGTAGGAGGAGAGATGCCGCGTCTGGTATGCGATATGGCTCGCTTTGAGCAGGGCCTTGCTCGGGACACAGCCATACCATGTGCAGTCTCCCCCGAGTTTGTCTTTCTCGACGATCGCGACCTTTTTCCCCAAGCCGTTCGCGAATTTTGCAGAGACAAAACCTGCGGCGCCTCCGCCGATGACTACAAGATCATAATCGTACTTCGGCATGTCTGGCCTCCCTTCGGTCCGCTATGAAAACCTGTGCCCCAGAATGTGTTCTTTGTTCTCCCTGATGAACGACATGGTCCTCGATTCCCTGAACGCGGAATGCTCGTTTCGCGCAAAAAGCGATTGCAGGTCGTCAGCGGTATCGATATCATGCCGTTGCGGCAGGACGTGCACACTGAGATCCGCCGCGTGAAAAAGTCCCAGTGTCTTTCCGAATACTGATTCCGTACCCCAGAGGATGCCCTCGAAAACTCCGGGCAGGAAGCGGTCCCTCCTGAACCCGATGAGATAGTATCCGCCGTCCGAGGCGGGTCCGATGACCGCGTCGCAGGTGTCGAGCGATCTGAATGCTTCGTCGATTACCGCTATGGCCAGGTCAGGGATATCACTGCCGATGAGCACCGCCTTTTCGGTCCCCCCTGAAAAGGAGCGAGCGAACGCATTCTTCATCTTCTCTCCCAGATCGTTCCCCTCCTGGGCAACGTAGGTGAACGACGGTCCGAGCCAGTCTGCAAGCGCTTCCCCGGAGTCGGGCGGATAAACGCACAGGGTGAAAGGGTGGGGTCCGTTTCGGAGCATCGCCAGAATGTCCAGAAGAAAGCTCTTATAGATCACGAGGGCCATCTCGTCGCCGAGGTCCGCCGCGAGTCGTGATTTCACCCTGCCTTTCTCAGGCGTCCTGACGAAAAGAAGGATCGATAGGGTGTCGGTCATTTCCTGGTCCCGGAGGTGCTCTTCTTAGTAATTG
>DATJWU010000067.1:0-2495 GCA_035501055.1 Thermodesulfovibrionales bacterium | reverse complement strand
AATCGAAGCCTTGCACATGCGATGAAATTCCGGGAATGAGTCATCTCAAGGACTTCGTCAAGAGAACCAGACCACATTGAGGGAATAATGGTAGTCAGCAATTCCTCAAAAGTATCGTCCTCCTACGGCGGATTCGCTGGGGCGAACGATGCAAGGCTTCTCATTACGCCTGCCTCCGGTGAAGAAATCTTTCTCTAAGGGTACCAAATGCATAACACGAAGAATATCGGTGGACAGGCGGTCATAGAAGGGGTGATGATGAAGGCACCCCGCAACTGGACCGTGGCGGTGCGGGACCAGAAGGGGGAGATCCATCTGAAACGGGAGCCTGTGGGAAAACTCCCGGCGTTCCTGAAGCTGCCGGTTGTTCGTGGAACCGTCGCTCTCTATCAGGCCCTCTCGATCGGGATGAAGGCCCTCGAGTTTTCGGCAAGCAAGGCATATGACGACGGAGAGGAAAAGCCCATGAGTCCCCTCGCGATCCTGTCTACGATGGGGTTTGCCGTCGTGATCGGCGTCGCCCTCTTCATATTTCTTCCTCTCTACGCCACAAAACTCGCGGGGGCGGTGCTCCCGCTCGTATCGAGGAATTCCCTTGTCTTTAATCTCGTCGACGGCGTCATACGGGTCTTTATCTTTCTGGGGTATGTATTCGCCATCGGCCTCTGGAAAGACATGCGGCGGATATTCGAATATCACGGGGCCGAGCACAAGGTGATCCATGCATACGAGGCGGGGAGGGAGCTCGATCTGGACAGCGTGAGGGCCTTCAGCCCTCAGCACCCGCGGTGCGGTACGAGCTTTCTCCTGATCGTTATGGTGATCAGCATCCTCGTGTTTTCATGCATTCCGCAATCCTGGCCCTTTACCGGAAAATTCCTGTCGAGGCTCGTCCTCATACCGGTGATCGCAGGCCTGTCGTATGAACTCCTGCGGTTGTCCGCGAAGATAACGGACAATCCCCTTTTGAATATCCTCGTACTGCCGGGCCTGCTGCTCCAGCGGCTCACCACAAGAGAACCCGATGATTCCCAGATAGAGGTGGCGATCGCGGCGGTAAAAGAGGTCCTGAGACTAGAGGAAGGAAATGATCGGGAAGCTTAACGCGATAGAAGAAAAATATGACGCATTGACGCAGCTCATGATGAGTCCGGAGGTGCTTTCCAATCCCTCCCAGTACCAGAAACTCTCAAAAGAGCAGGCCGAACTCCAGCAGCTCGTCGAACGGATACGCGAGTATAAGAAACTCCTCTCCGACATGGAAGAGGCCGAGGAGATCCTGAGCGAAGGCGACGGTGATCTGCGGGAGCTTGCGCAGGCCGAATTCGAAGAGCTCAGGGAGAAGAAGCCGAAGATGGAGGAAACGCTCACGTTGATGCTCCTTCCCAGGGACCCCCGTGACGAACGGAGCGTTATCCTTGAGATCCGTGCGGGAACAGGGGGAGAAGAGGCCGCACTTTTCGCCGCCAGCCTTTTCAGGATGTATTCAAAGCATGCCGAATCAAAACGGTGGAAGGTCGAGGTGATCGATTCGAGCCCCACCGGACTCGGAGGCCTGAAAGAGATCGTCGCCTCGATAGAGGGGAAGAGGGTCTACAGCAGGCTCAAGTACGAGAGCGGCGTTCACCGGGTGCAGCGTGTTCCGGTCACAGAGGGATCGGGGAGGATTCATACCTCCGCGGCGACCGTCGCAGTACTCCCCGAGGCAGAGGATGTCGATATAAAGATAGAGGAAAAAGACCTGAGGGTCGATACCTTTTGTGCCTCAGGCCCCGGCGGCCAGGGGGTCAATACCACCTACTCGGCGGTAAGGATTGTGCATATCCCCACGGGGATGACAGTCCAGTGCCAGGACGAACGCTCTCAGATCAAGAACAAGGACAAGGCGATGAAGGTGCTCCGTTCAAGGCTCTATGAGCTTGAGATCGAAAGGCAGGAACAGGAGCGTGCCCTTGAGAGAAAGACCCAGGTGGGCTCGGGAGACAGGAGCGAGCGGATACGGACCTACAATTTCCCGCAGAACAGGGTGACCGACCACCGGATAGGGCTGACGCTCCACAGGCTTGAACAGGTCCTCGAGGGCGATATCGATGAGATTGTCGATACCCTGATCGCCCACAATCAGACCGAAAGGCTGAAGGAACTGAAATGACCGCCATGACCGGCAGCCTGAGGGACCTTGCGGCAGTTCTCGGGAACTGTGGCATCGAGGATGCCCCGAAGGAAAGCGAGCTCATTTTGACCGGCTGCGTCGGAATCGACAGGGTGAGCCTCTACCGCGACAATCCCGTCCTCTCGGAGGAACAGCAGGGCATGCTGAAAGAGATCGTCGGGAGAAGGTGCAGGAGAGAGCCCCTTCACTATATCATCGGCCATGTGGACTTCTGCGGGCTGAACATCAACGTAGGCCCTGGTGTGCTTATCCCCCGACCCGAAACTGAACTGCTCGTCGAAGAAGTGATAAAGACCGTCAGCGGTCAGCGGTCGGCAGTCAG
>DATJWU010000066.1:0-2552 GCA_035501055.1 Thermodesulfovibrionales bacterium | reverse complement strand
CCGAGCTCACGGATGCCCTGAGACCGGCGAGGATGGAGATGAAGCGTCTTCGGTGTGTGCACTCGCTGTCATCTTCTGAGGCGAAGATGGTCCTCGTGGAGGCGGTGAAGGAAGGCAGGCCGGGATTAAAGGTCGAACGGCCCTGCATCCTCTACGATCGTGAAGGTCACTACAGCGCCGAACTCCGTGAACTCTGTTCCGGGAGATAAATAAACCTGATTCCGGACTTTTTTGCGGGTGTTATCCTCCTCTTAAGATAAGAGGGGGTGAGGGGGGGTATGAAATCCCATGGAATGACTCGGCGTTAAAGCAAAGCGACGAGCTGTTGCTTGATGTACACGTGGGCTAAACAAACTATTTCTTAAGGTAACCCCTCCTCTCCTCCCCTTTGTCAAAGGGGAGGGATAAGGAAACAGTCTCTATAAAAGCCGGAAGAGCTATACGCTGATTTTCGAAGAAGCATCGGTAAAAACCTTTCTTTGGGACCTTTGCGGGACCGGCCTCTATTGTGCATAACCAAGGTAACAGGTATAATATTTCAGTCAGGAATTGCGATGATACACAACACGTTCAGCATGCTCAGCGGAATTGGCGAGAAACTCGAGCGGAGGCTCTGGAGGGACGGTATCCTCACCTGGAAGGATTTCCTCGACGCAGGAGCGATACCATTCCTCGGCAGCGACAAGAAGGCCTTCTTCGACCGCCTTCTCTCTCTTGCGGCCCGAAAGCTCGAAGAGGGAGATGCCACATTCTTTGCAACGACCGTCAAGAGGAGAGAGCACTGGCGGCTCTTCGAACAATTCAGGGGGGAAGCGGTCTGTCTTGACATAGAAACAAACGGTTTCCAGCCCCATAACGGAGGCTATGTCACGGTCGTCGGCCTCTACGACGGCTTTGAATGGAGATCGCTCGTGGCGGGCAAGGACCTCACCGCGGAGAATCTCAACAGGGAACTCTCCGGGTACAAGTGTCTCATCACCTATTACGGCGCCTCTTTTGATATACCCTTTCTCCTGAAAGCATTTCCCGGGGTGCGGTTTGACATGCCGCACTTCGACCTCTGTTATGCAGCCCATCGGTCGGGGTTTACCGGCGGCCTCAAGAAACTCGAAGGGACACTCGGGATCGAGCGCGATGAGGACGTGCAGGGCATCAACGGATATGACGCGGTGAAATTGTGGGAACAGGCGCGGAGAGGGGATCACGAGGCGAGACGGTTGTTGCTGGCGTATAACCGCGAGGACACGGTGAATCTGCTCAGGATCGCCGACATCCTTTATCAGAGGCTGAAACATTCCACGGGAATAGAGGAGTATCTCACCTGTGCTGCTGCTTAAACAATTCCTCTCCTATCTTTCGGTCGAAAAGGGCCTCTCGGCGAATACGCTTGAGTCCTACCACAGAGACCTGAGGGCTTTCAGCGGCTTTCTCGCGGAAAGGGGAAAAGGGCTCGACCGTTTCGGACGGACCGACATTGTTGACTTTCTCGACGGACTGAGGGAGCGGGACTATTCGATGGCGAGCATCTGCAGATTCATCTCTTCCCTGAAGGGGTTCTGCAAGTTCCTGCTGGTCGAGAGGCTGAGAGAGGACGACCCCTCGGAGAACCTCCAGTCGCCCAGGAAATGGGAGCGATTGCCGAAGGCCCTGAGCGTCGGAGAGATGAAGGAAATCCTTTCCGCCCCGCCCGTTTTACCCGGAAACCTGTTGTCTTTCAGGGATTCGGCCATGTTCGAACTCCTCTATTCCTCGGGGCTCCGGGTGAGCGAACTCGTCACCCTCAGGCTGCAGGACGTCAATTTTGAGGCAGGCTTTCTCAGGGTCATCGGCAAGGGATCAAAGGAGAGGATCGTGCCGATGAATATGAGGGCCAAGGAAAAGACGAAGGAGTATCTGCGTGCGGTGAGGCCCGTGCTTCTTAAAAAGCGTCCTTCCGAATATGTTTTTGTGACCGGAAGAGGAGCGCCCATGTCGCGACAGAGGTTCTGGCAGACGATGAAAGGATACGGAAAGCGGTTCGGCATCGATGTCTCCCCTCACACGGTGAGACACAGCTTTGCGACGCACCTCCTTGAGGGAGGCGCCGACCTCAGGTCCCTCCAGAAGATGCTCGGCCATTCCGACATCTCGACGACCCAGATCTACACGAAGGTCACCGCGGACAGAATGAAGAAGGTCCATCGTGAGCACCACCCGAGGGCGTAACAAGACAGGTGAGAAGTAAGTAGTAAGTAGTAAGAATGCGACTCCTGTAATTAATAATGACCATGGAGGTATACGATGCCGAAGAGTCTCGGGGTTGATGAACTGTACCGCTGTTGTGACGGAACCGTGCTTTCCTTCGAGACGACGGAGGAACTCCCCCCCCTCACGGGGACGATCGGCCAGGCACGGGCACTGGACGCCATTGATTTCGGCCTGAGCCTCGAGAGTGCCGGTTTTAATATCTTCCTTCTCGGGGAAAACGGCACAGGCAAAAAGTCCGCCATCAAATCGATTCTCGAGAAGCAGTCCCTTACCAGGACGGTTCCTTCTGACTGGTGCTATGTATA
>DATJWU010000065.1:0-6475 GCA_035501055.1 Thermodesulfovibrionales bacterium | reverse complement strand
ACTGAGCATGCTCGCCGACGTGGTCGTCGGAGAGGCGCTCGGGATCGTCCGGTCCCGGATCAAGGAACAGTACGGAGAGCCGGAGGACTGGTCCTTTGCGGTTATCGCGATCGGAAAACTCGGATCCCATGAACTGAACTTCAGCTCGGATATCGATCTCCTCTATGTCTACGGGAAAGAGGAGGGAGAGACGGCCGGAACGGTGACGGCCCGCGGCAGTGTGAAGAACCGGTTGGGCTGTCATGAGTATTACTGCAAGCTCGGCGAAGGCCTGAACAGGTTTCTCTCGGTGAATACCGGGGAGGGGTTCTGTTACCGCGTTGACCTCAGGCTGAGGCCGGAAGGGCAAAAGGGAAGTCTTGCGGTTTCCCTGGCGGGATACGAGATCTATTACGAGTCTTGGGGCCGGGCGTGGGAGAGGGCAGTACTCCTGCGGGCGCGGCCCATTGCCGGGGACGCGGCCCTCGGCAGGGAATTCCTCCGGATGGTCCGGCCCTTTGTGTTCAGGAAGTATCTCGACTTCTCCGCCATCGATGAGATACGGAAGATGAAGACGAAGATAAACGAGACCTTCAAGAAAGACGACATCAAACGGGGATACGGAGGGATACGGGAGATAGAATTCTTCGTCCACGCCCTTGAGCTTATTTACGGCGGAAAGGAACCTCTCCTGCGCGAAAGGAGCACCCTCAGGGGTCTGCACCAGCTTCTCCTGAAGAACCTTATCGGCCGTGAGGACTATGCGGTCCTGTCGGACATGTACCCCTTCCTGAGAAAACTCGAACACAGGCTTCAGCAGCTCAACGACCTCCAGACCCATACGCTGCCCTCGGGTGAAAGCGAACTCGGCGCCATGGGCAGGAAGATGGGCTATCACGACAAGGAGTCCTTTCTCGACGACCTGGGGGAACGAAGGAAAAAGGTGCGGGCGATTTATGATTCCCTTTTCATGGGAAGGGGTGCGAAGGTTCAGGAGGAAGAGAAGAAGACATCTCTCCTTCTCTCCGAGGACCTTTCGGACAGCGAACTCGCCGACCTCCTTTCGGGGTATTCGATCAGGGACGAGGCACGGATCATACGAAACATCCGCCATATGAGGGAGAGCACCTTCGCCTTCCAGACCCTCAGGGGACAACGGCTTCTCGGAGAAATCCTGCCGGTCTTTCTCGACGAGGCACTCAGGGCGAAGAATCCTGATGCCGCGGTCAACAATCTCCAGTCTTTCATGGAACTCCTCTCCTCAGAGGAGTCCTATCTTGATCTCTTTGCAAAAAATGGGATGCTCATCCCGATCCTCATCCGGGTCTTTTCCCAGAGCGACTACCTTGCGAAGAACATCATGAAGCGGAAAGAGTATCTGGAACTCCTCGGGCATGAGATGTTCACCAGAAAAACCCTCGCGTCGATGAAGGAGGAGTTGGGAGAGATCATCGCAGCGGGACAGCCCGTTGCCGAAGCGATACGGATATTTAAACAGATGGAAGAGATCCGCCTCGGGGTCCAGTTCCTCGACAGGAGGATCGGCGCGCTCCGCCTTATGAAGGAGCTCTCCAAGACCGCCGAGGCGATTGTCTCGGTCTGCCTCAGGGAATTGGCCGGAGAAGAGAGTCTTGCGGTGATCGGATTCGGGAAGTCGGGGGGGAGGGAACTGAGCTTTAACTCCGATCTGGATCTGATATTTGTCTGCGCCCGTGAGGTTACGGAGGCCGACGTGAAGGCCGCGGAAAGGCTGATACGCCTTCTGATCTCCTACACACAGGACGGAACCGCATACACCGTCGATACGCGTCTGAGGCCTGAAGGCTCAAAAGGGCCTCTGGTATCGTCCGTTGAAGCCTTCAGAGACTACTATCTGAAGGCGGCGCAGTTCTGGGAGTTCCAGGCGCTCCTGAAGGCCCGGCCTCTGGCGGGAAGCACCGCGGCTGCGTGCCGGTTTATGGAAATGAAGAGGGACGTCCTGAGGGAGAAGGGCGGAAAGGTCTCCATTCAGGACATCAGGGCCATGAGGGCCAGGATCGAGAGAGAACTCTCGAAGGAAGCGAAGGGACACGACATCAAACTCGGCCCCGGGGGCCTCGAGGAACTTGAGTTCACTGTCCAGTATCTGCAGCTGATCAATATCCATGACCACGACGCGCTCATGGTGCCCGGAACCCTGGACGGAATAGCGCGGCTCAGCGTCGCAGGAGTGATCGACAAGGAGATCGGCGGGCGCATGCGGGAAATCTATGTGTTCTATCGTGCGCTCGAGGGATTCCTCCGGCTTATCCAGGAGCCTGTGCTGAGGGAGCACTCGGTCTCTGCCTCTTCGGCCGCGGAGTTGACGGGCTTCACCGACCGTGACGGGCTTCTGAAGGATCTCAGAGAGAGAAGGGAAGAGGTAAGACATTGGTTTGAGAATCTGCGCTGAGGACCGCGACGGTGCATGAGGCAGGACTCCCGGAACGCCCTCACCCAGAGACACCGCAATACCTGCGATACCTGTTGACATCTCGTTGATCCTTGAGTAAACTGTGACACGTATGTTTGGCACCAAGGGGAGCGACAACGTTACAGCCCTTGAGGAAGTAAGGAAGAAATTCCGGCTTCTGAACGCAGTCGTCATCTTCGTGATCGTGACGCTCATCACGGTTATTGTCAGATACCTCCTTCAGCCCGTCTTTTCCTTCAGCGGTCTTCTTCCTGACATCTCGATAACCATGGTGGTCGGCATGGTCTCTCTCCTTGCGATGGTAGGGATCTATCTCTCCTTCACGGTCTCAAGGCAGACCTCGCGCATCATCGAGGACTATGGGAACAGGCTCGAAAAAATACTCACGATCACAAGTGAGTTGCGGGAAGAGGTGCACAGCGATCTCCTCCTCGAAAAACTCATCGATCATGCGATCGCGATCACCAATTCCTCAGCCGGTTCGATACTGGTTGCCGAACGCGGAGAGGGGATGAAGTTCAAGGTTTCGAGGGGAGAGAAGGGAAATCTCCTGCTCGGGACTGCAGTCGAGCAGGGGAAGGGTATTACCGGCTGGGTGGCTGAAAAGGGGGAGTCTGTCCGTGTCGCCGATGTTTCCCGTGATGAGCGGTTCAACCCCGAAATCGATGCGCGGGTCGGTTTCAAGACGAAGTCGATGCTCTGTGTGCCGCTCAGGACAAAGGCGGGAGTGATCGGCGTCATCGAGCTGCTGAACAAGGAAGGGGGATATTCCTTCAGGAAGAGGGATGAAGACATTATCTCCTATCTCGCCGACCAGGCCGCGGTCTCGATCATCAAGACCCGGTTCTACGAGGACCAGAAGAATTATGAGATCCATCTCACCGAGCTCCTGCTCGAAGCCATGGACGTTCAGATCCCCGAAAAGCAGGGCCATTCGACAAGGGTCGCGACGTACAGCAACATCGTTGCCCGGGCCCTGGGCATATCGGAAGAGGAGAAGAAGAAGCTTTACTTTGCCGCCCTGCTGCATGACGTCGGTTTTCTCAAGATCAAGGCCGATGACGCATTCAAAAAGGAAGAGTTCATGCGGCATCCGACGGTCGGATATGAGATGATCAGTCCGATCAATTTTTACGCCGATATCGCGCCTTTCATTCTCCATCACCATGAACGGTACGACGGTTTCGGGTATCCCTCGGGGCTGAAGGACGAAAAGATCCCCCGCGAAGCGAGGATAATCGCCATTGCGGAGGCCTTTGATGCGATGATCAGTCCCGCCTCTTACCGGATACCGGTAAACTACGAGGAAGCCAAGACGGAGCTGAGGCGCAACGCCGGGACCCAGTTCGACCCTCTCCTGATCGAGATATTTATCGAAAACATAAACGAGGGCCTCATCGAGAAGATCCTTCCCGCGACAAGATCATAACCCTCTCCGGGAGTCTTCCCCATGGCAGTACGATCCTCTCCCCTTTGACAGTCCTGTCTCAGATCTTCTTCCTGATCTCGAACCCTTTGGACGTGAGGTCCGCGAGGATGGCGTCGAGATGTCCTTTCCCCCGGGTCTCGACAGTGAAGACGACTCCTGTCTTCCCGACCGGCAGATCATAGGAATATCTCTCGTGGACGACATCGAGGATATTGCCCCGGCGTGCGGCTATCACCGCCGTGAGGGTCTGGAGGCTTCCCGGTATATCGTCGGCAATTACCGTAAAGACGCCTACCCTTCCCCCCGCGAGGAGACCCTTATGGATGATCCGATCTATAAGGGTGGAATCGATGTTGCCGCCGCTTATGACGAGAACGACGCGCTTCTCTTTGAATCTCTCCGGATTGGCCAACAGGGCTGCAAGCGGCACCGCTCCTGCACCTTCAACCATGAGCTTCTTTCTTTCGAGGAAGAGGAGAATCGCCGGGGCCAGAGAGGCCTCGGCCGCGCTGATGAGGTCATCGACGTAGCGGTTCATGAGCGCGAGCGTTCTTTCACAAATCCTCCCGACGGCGATGCCGTCGGCGAGCGTGGGTGACGGCGGTCGCTCGACCACTTTTTTTCCCCTGAACGAGGCCAGGGCAGAGAGGGCCGATTCGGTCTGTACCCCCACGACCGCGGTCTCCGGAGAGAGGGACTTGACTGCCGTCGCGATACCCGAGATCAGCCCGCCCCCGCCGACAGGCACGAGTATGTAATCAGGGTGTTCCAGATCTTCCAGGACCTCGAGGCCAATGGTGCCCTGCCCGGCAATGACCAGGTCGTCATCGAAGGGGTGGATGAATACATAGTCCTTTTGAGATAGGGCATACGTCAGGGCTTCCGAGAGGTTTTCACCGTGCAGGACGACGTCCGCTCCGTAGCCCCTGGTAGCCTCCTCTTTCACGAGGGGAGCGGTCAGGGGCATGACGATCCTCGCCGTGAGGCCAAGGCGTGCGGCGGCAAAGGCGACACCCTGGGCATGATTGCCGAGGGACGCAGCGATGACCTTTCCGGTTCGCAGGGACTGCATCCTGTTGAGCGCGCCCCTGACCTTGAAGGAACCTGTCTTTTGAAGGTTCTCCGCCTTGAGATATACCTCTGCGCCGCTCATGGCGCTGAGTGAGCGCGAATAGATCAGCGGCGTCTTGTGGACGAGGCGCCGGGTCGATTCATGCGCCCGTCTGATGTCTTCAATGGTGATCATCTGCCCGTGAGCCTCTAGAGTCTCCGTATCGTCTGCACAAGCGCAGACAACGTTTCTTTCGAAAGAACCCTATCTTTATAATAATGCCCTTCGAATTCCTTTACAAATGCCGATGCCCTTTCCTGCAAGTCCTCGTCGGCGATCTTCGATACGAACTCCTCGAGTCCTTCAGACTGTTTCCTCAGGTAGCCGTGCCTGGCCATTCTCCTCAGGAACCGTTCGAGCAGCCTTTTTTCAACAGACGTTCTCCTGAAGGCGAAGGCGTAATATATGACCGCGAGTCCGGCGGCCGTCAGAAAGAAAAAGGCCGCCGATTTCACCGCGCCGTATTTCAGGAAGGGCCACGTGATTTTCGGTCGTGCCATGCCCTGGAGGGCCTCGGGGAACTTCCTGAAGAGTGCGGTCTGCTTTCTGAAATCGTAACCGATTACCGCGGCGTTCCAGTAATAGTTGAGGGAGTCGAAGAGAAGCTGCATCCTTAAGCAGATATCTCTTCCGTCAGCGCCAAAACGGTCCGCAGAGGCGGGCGTCGGGTCGAGCCGTATCCACCCCGCTCCCTCGAGATAGGCTTCAACCCAGACATGGGCGTTCTTTTGAGGAACCGCGTAATAGTTTCCTATGGCATTGTAGTATCCTCCCCGATAGCCGCCGACAACCCGTGACGGAACTCCGGCGACCCTCAGCATCACCGCGAGGGCCGATGCAAAATATTCGCAGTTTCCGTAGCGGTACTTGAAGAGGAAGTCTCCAAGCGGATCGGTCGTCACCGGAAGGCCCCTGAGCGAGTAGGTATAGTTCCCTTTCGCGAAAAAAGCGCTGAGCGTTCGTATGATCTCAGGAGGGTCTTTTGGGAGCGAAAGCTCACGCACGAGGTCGGTCATGCCCTGCGGCAGGTGCGCAGGCAACTGAAGATAGACCGACCTGTCCGGAATCCCCGCAGGGATTGTTCCTGACAGGACCGAGACCGCTTCATACTGTATCCTCCTCCCGACGTTTTCCGGCAGGGAAAAGGTGAGGTCGGTCCGGGCGACGACGTTCCGCATGCTCACGACCGCCGGTTTGTCGGCTGCGAAGAGGTACCTGTTTTCATAGGGTTCGAGATAAATCGTCTGGATGATCCTTTTCCCTCTTGCCGCTGAAAGTCTCGGCCTGTCAGGGATCTTGTCCCCTGAGGCCCGCCACTCCTTTCCGTCAAAATGGTTGAACACAACACCCCGCCAGTAAAGCGAATCACCATCGACTCTCTCCATGTGTGCCCTGAATATGATATTCGGGTCCTCCTGGATTTCGGAGACGCGGCCGAGGGCGACATTGTCTGCAAACCCTGTCTTTGCCTTGTCCCCCTTGTTCAGGAAATGCAGCAGGGGGT